>NZ_JBEXSX010000007.1:0-210976 GCF_040613835.1 Streptomyces sp. NPDC006207
GGGCAACTCCGCCCGAGGCACAGAATCCGCAGGAACGCGCGTACTCATATACACCAGCATCCCCCCACACCCCCCGACCGGCGAATTCAGACACCGCACGGCCCGGACGGCACGCGGCCCCTTCCGGCCGGCCCGGCCGGAAGGGGCCCCGCACCACGCGGAGATCAGGCGGGAGATCAGGCGGGCGCGCTGCCGAACTTCGGGTTCGCGCCGTACTGGTTCTCGGAGGGCTGGCCCTCGGTGCAGAAGAACACCAGCAGGACGATCGCGCCGACGACCGGGACGAGGGCGATCAGGATCCACCACCCGGACCGCCCGGTGTCGTGCAGGCGGCGGACGGCGACGCCGAGCCCGGGCAGCAGCACCGCGAGCGCGTAGATCGACTGGAGGAAGTTGAAGTCGATCGCGCGCCCGACGAGGACGAGCACGATGCTGATCACCACGTTGAACAGCGCGAACATCCAGTACTCGGTGCGGCGCGCGCGGCCGCCGAAGACGGCGTACTTCCTGAGCACGTCCACGTACCAGTGCATGCGGAACCCCCCAAGCCGACGAACGGATGCCCGTCCGGAGCGGCCGGGCAGGCGGAATGTACGGTTTTGTAGTGCACAGGTCAAGACATACGGCGGAAAAAGGCCCTGATCCGTTTCACGGCCTTCGGGCCGTACCGTCCTCATGGCGGTCCGGCAGTCATACACCGCGGTTTCCGGGGTAGACGCGGGCGGAACGGCCGGACCCACCGGCCGGTACGCCCACCGCGGAGGTCCTCCGATGTCCCCCGAGCCCCAACCGGGTCGGCCCACGGCGTCCATGACGTTCGACCACATGCTGGAGCGGGTGCGGTACGACGGCGTCTACCCCACCCGGGAGCGGGCCGAGGAGGCCGTGCGGGCAGTGCTCGCCGCCCTGGGCCGCCGGCTCATCGGCGACGAACGCGTCGCCCTGGCCGCGTGCCTGCCGGTCGAGGCGGCACTGGTCTTCACCGCAGAGATCCCGGAGATCCTGCCCATCGCCTGCAGCGCCTTCGTCGAGGACCTGGCCGCCCGCACCGGCGGCAGCACCGCCACGGCACGCTGGGACAGCTGCACCGTGCTCGCCGTGGTCGCCCGTCTTGCCGGACGCGACCTGACCACGCGGGTCCTCCACCAGCTGCCGTGCGACTACGCCCCGCTGTTCGGCCGCGACGACCTCGTCAGCGCCGCCTGAGACGGCCGCCGGGAGCGGCTAGAGGTGCCGCATCCACAGGTTGGACTCGGCGTAGACGCCCTGGTCCCGCTCGCGGTCGATCTCCACGAGGTCGAGGGCTCCCGGGACGACGTAACCGCCGGTCCGCGGGAAGGCCATGCCGGCCCACGACTCCCACTCGGCCACGGTGCCGGGGATCACCATGGAGCGCGGCGCGGGCGCGAGGACCCTCGCCCCGAGCCGTTGGTGGGTGCGGATCCAGGGGTCCAGGTGCAGCCCGTCCGGGCGCGCCCAGCCGGCGAAGTCCTCCATCGCCGCCAGCGGGTAGCGCGCCTTGAGGGTCGGCCGCACCGGTGCGATCACCCGCCGCAGTCCGGCGTCCACGGCGCGGTCGCGCAGCGCGGTCAGCACCGTGCCGGCCAGTCCGCCCCCGAGGCGGTCCGGACGCACGGTCGCGACCATGATGCAGAGGGTGTCGGGCACGACGGAGGCCTCGTGCCCGGTCACCGCGGCGGCCATCGCGCCGTCGTAGCCTTCCGGCAGCGTGCCGACGTCCCCGTCCCAGCGCAACGCCACACCCGCGCCGCCGGCCACCACCTCCCCGCCGTCCAGCAGCAGCACGTCGAACCGCGGGAAGTACGCCAGCGCCCGGCGCCGGTACACGGCCGAGGACGGCGCGTGCAGGATGAACTCCGGCCACCCGCCCCAGAGCGCGTCCTTCGCCTGCTCACGGAGGTCGGGGCGCTCACCGGATGTCACGATCTCTGTCTCGGGCACCCGGGGATCCTAGAGGGATCACGGTGCGTGCGGTATCCCGTCCCCTGGCACCGGTCTCCCCTGCGGGGAGTCCGCCGGGGGCCGCCTCACGCGGGAAGGTAACTCGGCCACCACGGCGGGACGTTGTCCGTGCACCAGGGGCTCGGGTAGGAGTCCGGCATGCCGAGCCACGTCACCAGGAACCACGTGAACCAGACGGTGAAGGCAAGACCCGCGACCAGTGCCGCCCGTCGGTGGCGTCGTCCCAGGGTGCCGTGCAGGACGACGACCCATGGGATCGCCGCCGCGACCCATATGAGGGGCGCGAGGAAGAGCAGCGTCAACGAGTTCGCGCCCGCGTTGACGCCGACGTCGCACGCGGCCCATGCCCTGCCGATGCCGACGACGGAAACCACCGAGGTCAGCGCGCCGTAGAGGATGCCGAACCCGATCCCCCTGGACCAGGGGCTCGGAGGCACCCGGGTTCCCGATTCCGCCGTCATCCGCCCCCCCGTTGCCGCGCGGAGGCGCAGCCTACCAACCGGCCTCGCGCCGGGGGCCCTGGCCGGACCGTGAGCCCGACCGAACCCACGTGGCGGGCAGCGGTCTCCCGCACGATGCCCGTCGCACCCCCGGGACAGCCCGTGAAAGCGGTCGCTCACGACTCCCGTGCGGAGGTGTACGTGTCCGCGGGGTCCTGCTCCGGCGTCCGCGGGGCGCGCCCGCCGGACGCCACGATCCTCGACGCGGCCCGTGCGCTCCCGCGCCGGTGCCGGGCGAGGAGCCGGGTGGCGACCAGCGCGGCCGCACCCGCGGCGACGAGCACGGGGATCGCGACCAGACCGGCCCGGTGCAGCAGTTCCGTGGCGGCCGCGCCGGCGAAGTAGCCGAGCAGCACGTTGCCGACGCCCCAGACCAGCGACGCGGCGCTGCTGTAGGCGAAGAAGCGGCGGAAGGGCATGCCGGACGCCCCCGCGACGAACGGCAGGAAGGTACGGACGAAACCGACGAACCGGCCGGTGAACACCGCCGCCCCGCCGTGGCGCAGCAGGAAGTGCTGGGCGCGTCCGATCCGGCTGTCGGGCCGTATCCGGTGCAGCCACGTGCCCGGGTGCCGCTCGCAGTGCCGGCCCAGTGCGAAGCCGAGGCTGTCACCGGCCATGCCGCCGGTGACCACGGCGGCGGCGAGGAGCAGGGGGTCCAGGTCCCCCCGGCCCGCGATGGCGGCCGCCAGGAGGATGACGGTCTCCCCGGGGAGCAGCAGGCCGACGAACGCGCTGGTCTCCCCCGCCGTCACGGCGAACACGACGACGTACGACCACCAACCGGCCGCCTCGATCAGGCCGTCCAGGTGCATGGCCGTCAGCCCGCCTGCCGCAGCGGCGCCGCTTCGGGTGCGCGTCGCGCCCCCCGCCGGTACGGCACGTGGCGTGCGGTGAACCAGGCGAGCACCGGCACGCCCGCGGCCAGCAGGGCGCCCGCCACCGGGTCGTCGGCGGTCGCCACCGCCGCCGCGACCGAGGACAGGGCGATCGCCGCCACGGCGATCCGCGCCCAGACGGCCGGGACGGTGGCGACGACCGCGAGCGCCGTCAGCAGGTACCAGCCCGCTCCCGCGCCGGGCAGCGCGAAGTAGTCCGCCAGGTAGTCGCGGGCGGGGGACGCCTCGCGCACCGGCACGCGTCCCATGGACGCGGAGAGGGCGAGCCCGGCCGCGCTCGACAGCAGCAGCGCGACGGCGACGCGGACGTAGACCGCGGGTTGCCGGTGGGACAGCCAGAGCAAGGTCACCGCCATCAGCGGCCAGGGGGCCACGGCGTGGATCCGGTCGAGCACGTGCGCCGCGTCCTGCCCCAGTGCCGTCCAGCCATCTCTCGCGGATGGGGATGGGTTCACGGCGGCCTCCTGATCAGCCGGGTCCGCGTCGCCACGGCGGCGCGTCGACTTCGTCTTCCGATCAGGTAACCGGACTTGGCCCTCCACTTATTTCCGCCGTGACGCACCTAACACCGCACGGGCCCGACGGTAGGTCAGCCGAGGCCGCGGCCCTCGCGGCCCGGCGCCCGCAGGCCCTTGGCCTCCGCGTTCCCCAGCAGCGCGCGCTGGGTCTGCATCGGGGTCGGCGCGGCCGGCAACGGACCGGTGTGGACCGGCCTGCACGCCTCCAGCAGGAACGCCACCAGGCGCCGCCACGCGTGGGGGGCGGCGCCCCGGGTCACCTCGATGACGCCCGCGTTCGCCATGAGGAACAGGAGGACGTCCTCCGGAACGACGTCCTCGCGCAGGGCTCCGGCCTCCTGTGCCCGGCGCACGAGTTCGCCCACGGCGCGGTTCTGGCGCTCACAGGAGCCGGCGGCCACCCGCGAGTTGGGAAGCCTGAGGACGAGCAGGTCGCTGATGCCGCGGTCGGCCGCCATGGCCCCGCACAGCCGCTCGACGAAGGTGGTGAAGCCGGTCCACGGGTCCTCGCAGAGCAGCGCCTCCTCGGCGATGGCTCCCACCTGCGTCAGCTCTTCCTCGAAAGCGGCCTCGACCAGCTCCTCGCGTGTCGGGAAGCGCCGGTAGAGCGTGCCGGCGCCGACCCCGGCGCGCTCGGCGACCTCGTCCAACGGGGCGTCCAGACCCCGCTCTTCGAAGATCTGACGCGCGGCCGCCACGATCCGCTGCCGGTTGCGCACGGCGTCCGCGCGCAGTCCCCGTTCTGCGGATCGGGGGCTCTCGGTCGCTGCCATACGCCCAGCCTACCAACCGGAGAACCTGCTCCGGATGGCGTCGTACGCCCCGCAGCGGCCCGGACGACGCGGTCGTGGGCCTACCGCCCGGCCGCGTCGTCGTCGGAGGACGTGGCGGGCGGGATGGGGAAGTTGCGGTTGAAGACGTTCCCCGGGTCCCACTCGGCCTTGGTCCGGCGCAGCCGCGTGAGGGCCGGCTCGGGGAAGGCGTCCTGGAGGCGGGCCGGGTCGGTGTCCGTCTCGAAGCTCAGGTACGTCCCGTCCAAGTGCGGGTACAGGCGGGCCCACTGGGCGTTCATGCGCGGGACGAGATCCGGCGCGGTGGCGGCGAGCACGGAGAACTCCTGGGTGCGGTGCGACCAGGCCGTCGCGTCGACGGGGACGTCGTGCACGGCACCGCCCATCGAGCGGAACTGCATGATGAGGAGGTCGCCGGACCTCATCATCGCCTCGACGGTCTCCGCCGCCTCGCGGGTCATGTGCGCGAGCAGTCCGCTGCGTGTGTCCTCCAGGCCCTGCCCGCGGTGCCGGTTCCCGGGCGGCGCCACGATCGCGTGGTACGGGGCGAGTTGGGCCTGCTGGTCGAGGACCGGCCCGGTGCCCAGGAACGGGGTGAGGGCCTGCTGCGCCTCCTCGACGTCGTCCCCCGCGTACACCAGGGTGATCCGCGCGGTCACCGGCGCGCCGCGCCGTCCTGGGAAGAGCGACAGGAAGCTGCTGATCTCCCGCGGGGCGGCCTCCACCAGGCGCCCCCATTCCATCAGGAAGTCCGCGGTGTCGGTCGCGTCGACGACGAGCGTGGCGTAGGCGACGTCCTCGACCTCGTAGGCCTCCAGCTCGAAGGCCGTGACGACGCCGAAGTTGCCGCCCGCGCCGCGTATCGCCCAGAAGAGGTCGGGGTGATGCCCGGCGTCGACGCGGAGCTTGCGGCCGTCGGCGACGACGATCTCGGCCGCGTTGACGTGGTCGATGGTGAGCCCGTACTTGCGGGCCAGGTAGCCGATGCCGCCCGCCGTGGCGAGCCCGCCGACGCCGACGTCGCCGTAGTCGCCGGAGCTCATGGCCAGTCCGTACGGGGCGAGGGCGCGCGCGACGTCCCCCCATCGCGCGCCGGGCCCGATGCGGACGCGGCCGGTGGACCGGTCGAGGACCTCGACCGCGTTCATCGCGGAGAGGTCGATGACGACCCCGCCGTCGTTCGTCGAACGGCCGCTGATGCCGTGGCCGCCGCTGCGAACCGCGACGGCGACTTCCTGGCCGCGCGCGTAGGCGAGGGCCGCCACCACGTCGTCGGCGCTCTCCGCGCGGACGACCAGGGCGGGCGAACCGGTGCGGGTGTAGGTGTGGCGCACGTCCTCGTAGCCGCGGTCGCCGGGTTCGACGACCTTGCCGGCCAGAGACTCCGGGACGGCGTCGTAGTCGAGCGTGTCGTGCCGCGCGGCGAGGGCGACCGCCGGGCGCCGCGGGGCGGTGCCCGTGCCCGCGGCGGCCCGTTCGCGTGCGACGGCCTCGCGCAGGGCGGGCGCCACCTCCTCGCCGAAGGTGCGGATCACGTGCGGGTCGTCCCGGCCGATGAAGAAGCCGGAGAAGCCGTGCTCCAGGACGAGCGGGAGGAGTTCCTCGACCCACTGCGCCGGCGGGCCCTGGAGGTGGCCGCGCCGCACCGGGGAGAAGTCCACCCGGAAGACGTTGAGCAGGCGCCGGATCTCCCCGGGGTCGCGGCCGGCCGCGAGCGCGGCCTCGTCGATCGTCTTGTTGGCCTCCGCCATCCCCGGGGTCCGCAGGTACTCCAGGGTGGGCAGCCATCCGTCGGCCTTGCGGCCCGTCAGGCGCAGCATCCGCGGCTTGTAGGCGCCGAGCCAGACGCCGATGCCGTGGGCGGGGCGCGGGCCGCGCTTCATCCCGGGGACGGTGTGGTGCCGGCCCTGGAAGCGCAGGGGGCCGGGAGCGTCGCCGTCCCACACACCGCGGATGACGTCGAGGGCCTCCTCGAGCGCCTCGGTCCCCTGGCCCGGCGTCAGGCGCCGGCCGCCCATGCCGTGCACGGCGTCGGGGAAGGCGCCCGCACCGAGGCCGAGTTCGAACCGCCCTCCGGACAGGAGGTCCAGGCTCGCCGCCGTACGGGCGAGCATCGCGGGCGGGCGCAGGGGCAGGTTCGTGACGTTCGCCGAGACGCGCAGCCGGCTCGTCCGCGCCGCGACCCAGGTCATGAGCGTGTAGGTGTCCAGGAAGTCCGGATTGTAGGGGTGGTCCTGGAACGTCGCCACGTCCAGGCCCGACGCCTCGGTGAGTTCGGCCAGGGCCACGGCCTGCGCGGGGTCGTGGGCGGTCGGGGTGATGAACGTGCCGAGCAGGAGCTCGTGACCGTGGTCGGGCATGACCTCGTCCCTCTTAGTGTGCTGCCGGACAGCTTATCTGTCTCGCAAATAATATATATTGCAGCACATCTGTGAGCACACGTATTCCTCGGCTCTCCCGGGGCGAGGGTGGAGGGTAAGGACGGCGGTACGCGAAGCCGCCGCCGTCCGAACGGACGGCGGCGGCAAAAGCATTAGGGCGGGGGCGCCACCACGGCACCCCTGACGGTCAGTTCGCGGGACGCCGCCGTCCGCGGCGCGGTGCGCGCGGCGACTCCTCGGCGATGCCGAACTCGACGACCACCTGGCAGGGGTCGACCACCGGGTCGCGCCCGGTCACATGACGGGCGAGGGTGCACAGCATGCCGTGGAACGCCTCCCGCGACTCCTCCGGCAGCACGCCGAGCAGGTGCTGCTCGACCAGGCCGACCCGGGCGCGCAACTCCTCCCAGCGTTCGGCGCCGTGCTCGGTGGCGAACACGTGCCGGCTCCTGCGGTCGGCGGGGTCGGGCCTGCGCTCCACCAGACCTGCCTCCTCCAGGTCGTCCAGGAGGTAGGTCATGACCGTCCGGTCGACCCCGAGGCGTTCGGCGAGGGACTTCTGGCTGCCCGCCTCGCCCGAGACGGCGGCCGCGAGCACGAAGTAGCCGCGGGGCCCGCCGGGGATGTCACCGACAGCGGCGTCGACCGCCTTCGCGTAGGCGCGGAAGACCGCGCCGATGGCGAAGCCGAAGTCGCCGTCCAGTCCGGACGGTCCGCTCTCCGGGGCCTCCGCACCGAGGCCGCGCTGTGAAGTCACGAGGACACCCTAATTCACCTCGGTGCGCATATCGTCTGCTTGACAGATCATCTTGTCTACATAAGATCTGGTTGGCATCTTTCTCCGGGACCCGAGTGCCGTCCGGCCTCCCGGGCGCCGGGACCGGCGGAACCCGCACCCGTTCGCAGAGAAGGCCCCATGCCACCCCTCGTTCCCCCGCGTCCCGCGCGCCCGCGCGCCGTCCTGGCCGTCGTCCTGCTGGGCGTCTTCGCGTTCGCCCTGCTCCAGTCGCTGATCAACCCGGTGCTTCCCCGGTTGCAGGAGGAACTGCGCACCACACAGACGCTCATCACCTGGGTCGTCACCGCCTTCCTCCTGTCGGCGTCCGTCTTCACACCCGTCGTCGGACGCCTCGGCGACCGGTACGGCAAGGACCGGATGCTCGTCGTGGCACTCGCCGCGCTCTCCGCGGGCTCGCTGCTCTCGGCCGTCGCCACGGACATCACCGTGATGATCGCCGGACGGGCCGTCCAGGGCATCGGCGGCAGCGTCCTGCCGCTCGCCTTCGGGATCATCCGCGACGAGTTGCCACGGGAGCGGATCCCCGGCGCGATCGGTCTCGCGTCGGCACTGACCGCGGTGGGCGGCGGCAGCGGCGTCGTCCTGGCCGGACCGCTCGACGACGCCCTGGGCATCCGGGCGTTGTTCTGGGCCCCGATGGTCCTCACCGCCCTCGCCGCGGTGGCGGCACGGCTCGTGGTGCCGCCCTCGCCGTCCCGGAACGACGGGTCCGTCAGCTGGGGGTCCGCCCTGCTCCTGGCCGGCTGGCTGCTCGCGCTGCTCGTGCCGCTGACCCAGGCCTCGGCGTGGGGGTGGTCGTCGGGCAGGGTGACCGGCCCCCTGGTCGCGGCCGTCGCGCTCGGCGCGGCCTGGGTCGTGACGGAGAGCCGTTCCGCGAGCCCGCTGGTCGACATGCGTATGCTGCGCGTCCCCGCGGTGTGGACCACCAATCTGGTCTCGCTGCTGCTGGGCACGGGCGTCTTCGCCGTGCTCGGCTTCATGCCCGCCTTCCTGCAGAGCCCCCCGGAGAGCGGCTACGGCTTCGGGGCGAGCGTCTCCCGCGCCGGGCTGCTCCTGCTGCCGATGACGGTGGCGATGTCCGTCTCCGGTCCGGTGTCGGTGCGGCTGACACGGCGGCTCGGCGCGCGCACGGTGCTCACCGCTGCGGCCGTGCTCGACGTGGTCGCGCTGGCCGGGCTCGCCTTCCGGCACGACCGCACGTGGCAGGTGGTGGTCGCGATGGTGCTGCTCGGCACCGCCTTCGGGGGAGCCGTCGCCACGATGTCGAACGTCGTCGTCGCCGCTGTCCGCCCCGAGCAGACGGGAGTGGCGGGCGGTGTCAACGCCAACCTCCGCACCATCGGCGGCGCCCTGGGTGCCGCGCTCATGGGCGGGATCGTCGGCGCCCGCGTCGGCGAAGGCGGACTGCCCGCCGAGTCCGGGTACACGTACGGCTTCGGCGCGCTCGCTCTCGCCGGACTGGGGGCGGTCCTCGCCGCATGGCTGGTGCCCCGTCGGAGCGCGGCCGGGCACACGCCCGCGAAGGAGGCGGTCGTCGCCCGCTCCTGACGGGACGCCGGCGGCCCCCTCAGCGCTGGTGGACCTCGACGAGCCGGGGGACCTGGGCGGTCGGCCCCTGGTGCACGAAGTCCGTCAGGTCCTGGAGGTCCTCCGCGCGGTGCGCCTCCAGGCCGTAGCCACGGGCGAGGTCCAGGACACCGATGCCGGCGATGTCCAGGTAGTCGCCCTCCGGGACGTGGAGGAGCCGGGAGAACTCCTCCAGTGCCCCGTACCTGCGGTTGTTGCAGACCACGAAGGTGACCGGCACCCGGTAGCGGGCGGCGGTCCACAGGACGGAGGTGGTGTACTGCATGGCCCCGTCGCCGATCAGGGCGACGACGGGCCGCTCGGGACGGCCGAGCCGCAGCCCGATGGCGGCGGGCAGGCCCCAGCCCAGGCCGCCGGGGGCAGGGTAGAACAGCGACGTGGGCCGGGTGATGGTGAGCCGGTCGCGCGCCATGTCCGCGGACGTCCACTCGAGGGCGAACACGGTGTCGTCGCTCTTGCCGCGCTCGATCGCGTCGAGGATCGCCTCGGCGGTGAAGGCCGGCCCGGAGGTGTCCGCCGCCGCGACGGTGCGCTCGGGGGGCCAGGGCCGGTCGCCCGGTGCGGCCGCCTCGGCCAGACGCACCAGCGCGTCGGACGGGTCGCCCACGGCGAGGCGGCCGAAGGGGGCGCGGGCCGCTTCGTCCGGGTCGTCGGTGACCCCGTACACGCTGATGCCCGGCGGAAGGAAGTCGCTGCCGCTGGGGGCGTGGTACCGGAAGACGGGCGCCCCGAAGCAGAGGACGACGTCGTGGCCGGAGAGCACCTCCGCGACCGCGCCGACGGCGGACGGCAACTGGCCCTGGTAGCAGCCGTGTCGCGTGGGGAACGGCGCCCGCGGCGGGCTGGGGGCCACCCACACGGGCAGCCGGGCCCGTCGGCCAGCGCGACCGCCGCGGGGAAGCCGGTCTCGGTGTCGGCCCCCGGGCGAGGACGAGCACCGGCGACCCGGCGCGGTCCAGCACGCCGGCCAGCGCGTCCAGCACGCGCGGCGCCACCACGGGACTGCCCTCGACCCCGCGATCCATGAGCTGGGCCAGGTCACCTTCCTCGGCGGGCTGGTTCCAGTCGTCCAGCGGTACGGACAGGTAGACCACGCCGCGCGGCGCGGAGCCGGCGAGCATCAGGCCCTTGGAGACCAGTGCCGGGCCGTCCTGCGGCCGCGGCGGTTCGCCGGACCACTTGACCAGCGGGTCGCAGAGCTTGGTCGGGTCGACGTTGGTGAGCATCGCACCCACGGGGACGTAGCGCCGGGGCTGCTGGCCGGCCATGACGACCATCGGGGTGTGGCAGCTCGCCGTGTTGGTCATGCAGCCCATCGCGTTGCCGGTGCCCGAGGCGGCGTGCAGGTTGAGGAAGCCGGTCGTGTCCGATGCCTGGGCGAAGCCGTCGGCCATCGCGATCGCGGCGCCCTCCTGGAGGGCCAGGTAGTAGGGGATGTCCTCGGGCAGTCCGGTGAGGAACGAGAGCTCGTTGGACCCGGGATTGCCGAAGACCGCCTTCACCCCGTGATGGCGCAGGATTCGGTAGAAGGCATCACTGACGGTGACCACGGCCGTCCCCTTACGCAAGGTGATGGACCCTGTCCCATGACCGTAGAAGTGCCGCAGGGAATCGGTAAATCGGCACGCCACCGCCATCGCCGGGCGCCGCTCACGAGCGACCCGCCGGAAGCGGGGCCGGTGCTGAATTCCGCCTGCACGGGCGGGAATTCATCGCCGCGGAAAGGCCTGTCGCAGGTATGCCCGGCATTCCTCACCGCACATCCCCGGACGGTGCACGGAAGCCGCCGCCACCCCATATGCTTGCAGCGTCAAGTAGATACCGGTCGCCGTTCCCTGTCAACTCCACGCCGGGTACCTGGCGCATGAGCAGCGGTGACACCTCTCATCGGACGCATGGTCAGTTCACTTGACCCTCAAGGAAGAAGCGCCCGGCCTCCCGTGATCCCCCATGCCGCGACATGGCCGGCGCATCACGACGACTTCCTGTGATCTTCCCCACCGCGACCCTCCGGAATACGGGAAACGAAACTCCCAGTTGTTGCGATGCGTTCGAGCACAACTGAACCGGAGGCAGAAATGAACGGCCCACTCCCCTCGTCGGACGGCAGTGGCAGAAACACCGACGGCAGCCGGATCGTCGTCCCGCTGTGGCGGGCCCCGCTCGCGGGACCCGGCGTCCGCGCGGAGTCGCACCCAGGCACCCAGAGTGACCGGCAGGGCTTCCGGACCCCGCGATGAGCGTCATCGCCCCCTACGCGCACCGCGCCCGCCACCTGGCGTACGACGCCGTCTCCTGCCGTGCGGCCCATGACGGGCCCCCGGCCGCCACCGCGTCCCGGCTGGTCCCGCGGAGCGCGGTCGTCGTGGCCGCCGTCATCGGCTACTTCGGCGTCCGGGGCCTGACCGACGGTTCGCAGGGCACGGCCCTGCACAACGCCGCCCGGGTCCAGGCCACCGAGCGGTTCCTGCACCTGGACTGGGAGTCCCCGCTGCAGGACCTGGTCGTCGACGACCGCACCGTCACGCGGGTCCTCAACTGGATCTACATCTTCGGCCACTGGCCGGTCATCGCGCTCACCCTGCTGTGGCTGCTCTCCCGGCACCCGGAGGTGTACACCCGGGCGGCCGGCGCGATGCTGATCTCGGGCGCGGCCGGGCTCGTCGTCTTCGCCGCGTTCCCCGTGGCCCCGCCGCGACTGGCGGCGACGGGCATGACGGACACCGTCACGCAGCAGTCCCATGCCTACCGGGTCCTGCAGCCGCCCGCCTTCACCGACCAGTACGCGGCGATGCCGAGCCTGCACGTCGGCTGGAACCTCCTCATGACGCTGGCGGTCCTCGCCGCCACCCGGAAGGTCTGGTTCCGCGTCCTCGCCGTCGCGCTCACCGTGTCGATGGACGCCACCGTCGTCCTGACCGCCAACCACTACGTCCTGGACGCCCTCGCGGGCGCCGCCCTGGCCCACGTCGGCTGGTACGCCGCCGGACACCTCGGGTCCCGGCCCCGGCCGCCCCGGCTCCGGAGCGGCGGGATCGCCTCGGCGGTCAGCCGGCGGGGCCTTCCTTCCGCAACGGGGCTCCACCGGCGGCCAGGCGCATGAGCGGGGTGTCGAAGTCGACGTCGGCGGCGGTGCGTTCGGCACGCGTGGCGTTGCCGCCGAAGCGGTGCTGGTAGCCGGACCAGGCCCGGTCCGCGATCGTGTCGGCGACCCCGCTGGCCATCAGCGCCGCGAGCTCGACCGCCGCCCGGCCGATGCGGTCCCCCAGCGCCGACGCGCCCCAGTCCTCGGGGGCGGCGAAGACCGACGTCGGGACGGAGAGGGCGCGCAGGTAGGCGAACATGGGGCGGACCTGGTCCTCGACCACCAGCGCATGACGCGCGCTGCCGGCCGTCGCGGCGAGCACGACGGGCCTGGCGACGAACAGGTCGCCGTCCAGGACGTCGAAGAACGACTTGAACAGGCCGCTCACCCCGGCGGTGTAGACCGGGGTGGAGGTGATCACGCCGTCCGCGGCGGCCAGTTCGCCGATCGCCGCCTGCAGGTCCTCACCGGGATGCCCGGAGACGATCGCCCGGGCGATGTCGACGGCGAGCGGGCCGAGTCCGATCGACCGGGTCGTGGCCGTACGCCCCTGCTCACGCAGCGCGGCGACGGCCCGGTGGGCGATGCGGCCGGCCAGCAGCCGCGACGAGGAGGGATCGCCGACCCCCGCGTCGAGGACGACGAGGCTGAGCGGGCGGGTGGCGGACGCGTCGGCGGCCGGGGTTCCGGTGCTCATGGCTCAGCCTGCCAGGGGCCGGTGCGCGGCGACCGACGGATCGCTGTCCTGGTACGGCGAGGCGCCGGTGACGTTGTCCCCGCGGTTGGGGTTCGGCCGCGGCTGCCGCGGCTCGGCGTCGCCGTACTTCGCCCGCACCAGGCTCGCGTGCGTGGGCGCGTCCGGCACGCCCGGGGCGCGCAGCGAGCCCATCTCCTTGCGGAGCACCGGCACCACCTCGGTCGCCAGCAGTTCCATCTGCTCCAGGACGACCTCGACGGGCTGCCCCATGCCGTCCACGTTCCACAACTGGCGCTGGTAGTCGCCGAAGCGCTCCCGGAAGTCCATCGTCTTGTCGATGACCTCCTGCGGACTGCCCACCGACAGCGGGGTGAGCTTGCGGTACTCGTCCAGCGAGTGCCCGCGGAACAGCGGGTGGCCCTCGAAGTACGGGCGGAACGCCGCGACCGCGTCCTGCGAGCGCCGGGCGATGTGGGCCTGGCCGCCGAGGCCGACGATCGCCTGCTCCGGGGCGCCGTGCCCGTGGTGCGCGAACCGCTGGCGGTAGAAGGCGACGAGCCGTTCGAAGTGCCCGTACGGCGCGAGGACGTTGTTGGCGAAGAAGCCGTTGCCGTAGTACGCGGCCTGTTCGGCGATCTCGGGCGTGCGGATGGAGCCGTGCCACACGAAGGGCGGCACGTCGTCCAGGGGGCGCGGGGTGGAGGTGAAGCCCTGCAGGGCGGAGCGGAAGTTGCCCTCCCAGTCGACCACGTCCTCCCGCCACAAGCGGTGCAGCAGGTTGTAGTTCTCCAGCGCGAGTTCGACACCCCGGTGGATGTCCTGCCCGAACCAGGGGTAGACCGGCGCCGTGTTGCCGCGTCCGAGGACGAGGTCGACCCGGCCCTTGGCGACGTGCTGCAGCATCGCGTACTCCTCCGCGATGCGCACCGGGTCGTTCGTCGTGATCAGTGTGACGGAGGTGCTCAGCGTGATCCGCCCGGTGAGCGCCGCGATGTGCCCCAGGATCGTGGTGGGCGAGGAGGGGATGAACGGCGGGTTGTGGTGCTCGCCGATGGCGAAGACGTCCAGGCCGAGCTCGTCCGCGCGCCGGGCGATGCGCACGATGGCGTCGATGCGCTCCGCCTCGCTCGGCGTGCGTCCGGTGACCGGGTCCCGGGTGACGTCGCCGACTCCGAAGATGCCGAATTGCATGGTGGTTCGTCTTTCTGGTGCGCGGACGGACGCCCGGGGGGTTCCGGGGTCCGCGCCGGCAGGCCCGCACCCCACGTCTTTGACTCGTCAAGCATACATATGCTTGACGAGTCAAAGACGTGGGTCGGGCGCGTGCGTCACGGCACGCGAGCGGTCCATTCCGCGGTGCCGAACTTCGCGGCGACGAGTTCCTCCGCGCGTGCGAGCTCCTCGGCGCTGATGCTCCCGTCCGTGAGGCCGTAGCGGGCACGGAAGGAGTCGATCATCCGGTCGATGACGGCCTCGCGCGGCAGCCCGGTCTGGCGGCGCAGCGGGTCGACGCGCTTCTGTGCGCTGCGGGTGCCCTTGTCGGACATCTTCTCCCGTCCGATGCGCAGCACCTGGAGCATCTTGTCGGCGTCGATGTCGTAGGACATCGTCACGTGGTGGAGGACGGCACCCGCGCCCCCGTCGGGGGCGACCACGCGCTTCTGCGCGGCGCCGGCGATCTTGCCGGCCTCGGTGGCGATGTCGTTCAGCGGCTGGTACCAGGCCTTGATGCCCATGTCCCCCAGGGCGTCGAGCACCCAGTCGTCGAGGTAGGCGTAGGAGTCGGCGAACGAGAGCCCCGACACCAGGGAGGCGGGCACCGACAGGGAGTACGTGATGGTGTTCCCGGGCTCCACGAACATCGCGCCGCCGCCCGAGATCCGCCGCACGACGGTCAGGCCGTGGCGCTCGGCGTTCCCCGCGTCGACCTCGTTGGCGAGGGACTGGAAACTGCCGATGACGACCGCGGGACCGCCCCACTCCCACACGCGCAGGGTCGGCGGCCGGCGGCCGGCCGCGACCTGCGCGGTGACGACCTCGTCGAGGGCCATGTGCAGGGCCGGGGACTGCGGTCCCTCGTGGATCAACTGCCAGTCGTAGTCCGTCCAGTCCGTGGCCTGGGCGAGGGCCCGCCGTACGGCGACGGCGACCCCCTCCGCGGTCAGGCCGTACATGACCGTCCCCTCGGGCAGGGCAGCCTCGATCCGGGCCGCGAGGCCGGCGGCGTCGGTGTCGGCGGGAGCGCCCTCGAGCGCCCGGTCGATGGCGGTGATCGCCTCGTCCGGTTCGAGGAAGAAGTCGCCTGCGACGCGAACATTGCGGAGCATCCCGTCGTGGTCGTCGAGGTCCACGACCACGAGCTTCCCACCGGGCACCTTGTACTCACCGTGCATGCTGACGACAACCGTCCCGGCCGCCCCTTTACTCCCGGCGGGTGCGCCGGGCACGCGCGCGGTGGGCACCGGGCACGCCGCCGCGATGCGGATGTGCCTGTACTGACGGGCCCGGCGATGGAACACTGAATCCGCAACCAGTCGTCCAGGGGGATCCGACATGACTGCCGCCCGGCCGGGCCACGCGCCCGCCACCGGTTCGCCGCTCGCCGCGCAGCGCGGCGGGCCGACGGTGCTCCGCATCGTCCTGGGCACGCAGCTGCGCAGGCTGCGCGAGTCCCGGCAGATCAGCCGCGAGGCGGCCGGCGAGGCGATCCGCGCGTCGCACGCGAAGATCAGCCGCCTTGAGCTGGGCCGGGTGGGGTTCAAGGAGCGCGACGTCGCCGACCTCCTCACCCTGTACGGCGTGACCGACGCGCAGGAGCGCGCCGACCTGCTGGGGCTCGCCCTGCGGGCCAACACCCCCGGCTGGTGGCACCAGTACGCCGACGTCCTGCCGAGCTGGTTCGAGACGCACATCGGCCTCGAGGAGGCCGCCCACACCATCCGCACCTACGAGGTGCAGTTCGTCCCCGGCCTGCTGCAGACCGAGGCGTACGCCCGGGCCGTCACCAGGCTCGGCCACCCCCGCGCGACCGAGCGGGAGATCAGCCGCCGTGTCGACCTGCGGATGACCCGTCAGGACCTGCTCGCCAAGGCGGACGCGCCGCAGCTGTGGGTCGTGCTCGACGAGGCCTGCCTCCACCGCCCGCTCGGCGGCGTCGAGGTGATGCGCGGTCAGCTGGAGCACCTGATGAAGGTCGCCGCGCTCCCCAACGTGACGCTGCAGATCGCCCCGTTCGACATCGGCGGTCTGGCCGCCGCCGGCGGCCCCGTCACCATCCTGCGCTTCTCGGAGCCGGACCTGCCCGACATCGTCTACCTGGAGCAGCTGACGAGCGCGCTCTACCTGGACAAGCAGGACGACGTGGAGCACTACCTGACCGTCATGGACCGGCTCGCCGCCGAGTCGCAGCCGCCCCGCAACACCGGCCGGATCCTGACCCGCCTCATCGACCGCATGGGCTGAGCACCACCGCCGGGGGTGAACTGCCCACGACCTTCCCTAGGATGACGGTTGCCCGGCGTCATCGCGGAGAAGGATGGGTGTCATGACGGACGACGTCTCCTGGGTCGACCAGACCAGACCAAGCATCGCACGCGTCTACGACTACCTGCTCGGCGGCAAGGACAACTACGCCGTCGACCGGGAGATCGGCGACGTGTTCAAGAAGGACCTGCCCGGCTCGGTGGCGATCGCCTTCGCCAACCGCGCGGCACTGATCCGCGCGATCCGGGAGATCGCCACCACGACCGGTGTACGCCAGTTCGTCGACCTGGGCAGCGGTCTGCCGACCGCGGACAACGTCCACCAGGTCGCCCAGCGCCACTCCCCCGGCTCCACGGTGGTGTACGTGGACAGCGACCCGATCGTGCTCGCCCACGGCCGGGCGCTGCTGGAGCAGAACGACGACACGCGCGTCATCCAGGCCGACATCCGCGAACCCGAGGTCATCCGGAACCACCCGGACACCCTCGAGGTGATCGACTTCGACAAGCCCGTCGCCGTCATCCTCAGCGCCATCCTCCACCACGTCAACGACGACGAGGACCCGGCGGGCATCGTCGGCTACTGGCGCGACCAAGTGCCCTCCGGCAGCTACTTCTTCGTCAGCCACTTCCGGTCCGGCAACAACGCGGAGACCGCCGAGTCCGAGCGGATCCTCCAGCAGACCTTCGGCCGCGGGCGGTGGCGCACCGACAAGGAGATCGAGGACCTGCTGGACGGCCTGGAGGTCCTGGAGCCGGGGATCGTCCCCGCGTCGCTGTGGCGACCGGACGCGAGCGACGGTGTCTCCCGCATCGGCGACACCGAGCGTGAACTCACCGTCTGGGAGCGTCTCATCGCCGCCGGGATGGCCAGGAAGCCGTAACCGGCGGCCCTTCCGGGCTCGCCGCCGGCGCGCTCGTCCACCCGCCGCGTCGACCACGCGCCCGTGAACTCCGCGGCGGGCGCCGGGTCGTCCGGGCAGGGCAGGGCCGGGCACGGCGGGAAGAGCGGCCCGGGGCCGAACCGGGGGCCACTCCGGGGCCCCGGGACCGCTGTGTTCATCAGACACCCCGGGGCGCGATCCGGCGAGCCGGGCTGACCCACCCGGGGCCCCCGCGGCAACCCGGCCCGGTGCACGCGACCGTGACGGGGCGTCCGCGACGCCGGGGACGGTCAGCGGCTGTCGCCGTGCCAGTCCCAGTGGTCGGTGTCGCCGTCGCGAGGGGCGTACCGGGCGCGGCCGCCCGGACCGAAGCGGCCGATGTCGGTGCGCAGCTCCGCGCCCGCCGAGTGCTGCGGCGCGGTCCAGCCGGTCACGTCGAGCAGCAGTCCGTCCAGCGGGCCGCCGACCAGTTCCCGGTAGACGTGCCCCGGCTTGGGGCCGGGATGCGGGTCGTCCACGTCGGCACCGTAGACCCTGGGGTGTATCACCTCGTCCATGGTGTCCACGGTGCCACCCGGCACCGACAATCCCCGGGGAAGCAGCCTGCGCCGGCCCGGATGGGGGCCGGACCGGCGCGGGAATGAGGCGGGTGCCGGTCGCCGCTCCCCGGCGGCAGCGTGGGGGCCGGACCGCTGCGCGGTCCCCACGGCGCCAGGTCGCGTACTCCCGCCACCGGTCACCCGCGTTATGTGCAACCGCCGCGCGGACGATGCCATTCCCGTCGCCGGCGGCGGGACAGCCGCGCACCGGTGTCACTTGTGGTGCGCGATCGGTCACGCACGGCGTTTGTTCAAAATAGGGCATTCCGCTTATACCTGGATAAAGAGCCCATAAGGCCCGACATCATGCCGCCTCCCCGTGCACCCCTAGGAGTCCCGGATGTCCCACGGAGCACTCTCCGCTCCCGCCGTCCCGCATCCCGACCTGGCCGCGGCACGCAGCTGCACGGTCTGCCTCGGGTGGGGCACCCGGATCACGGCGCGGGGGCATCAACTGTGCCCCGCGTGCCAGCGACCGGCGGCGCCGCCGGTGCCGGGTGTCGACGGGCCGGTGCCGGCGGACCTCCGGCAGTGCCGGCCCCCGGCTGCCTGAGCTCCCCGTCCTGCGGCCCGCCCGCGCACCGCCGGGCCTCCAGCGTCCCTGCGAGGTCGGCCAGCACCGGGTGGGCGTTGACGTCGGCGGGGGTGACGTCGCGGTCCAGCAGGATCGCCAGGCGCACCGCGGCCAGTGAGGTGCCGCCCCGGTCGAAGAAGTGGTCACCGCGGCCGACGCGGTGCTCCGCGATTCCGAGCGCCTGAGCCCAGGCGGTGGCCAGGCGGCGTTCGGCCGCCGTGTGCGGGGGCTGGTGGGCACCGGCAGGCTCCGCACGGCCGGCGAGCGCGGCCAGGGCCTCGCGGTCGGTCTTCCCGTTGCCGGTCAGCGGCAGGCGCTCCAGCCAGTGGAAGGCCGCCGGGATCATGTAGGCGGGCAGCGCCGCCGCCAGGTGTTCGTGGAGCGCGGCCGCAGGTACCGGCCGGTCCCCGGTGCAGAAGGCGGCCAGCCGGCTCCCGTGGTCGGTCAGGACCACGGCGGCGTCATGGACGCCGTCGGCGCGCGTGAGGGTGTTCTCGATCTCGCCGATCTCGATGCGGAAGCCCCGGATCTTCACCTGGTCGTCGGTCCGGCCGAGGAACTCCAGCCGGCCCCCGGGATGCCAGCGACCGACGTCACCGCTGCGGTAGAGCCACGCCCCGGGGTGGTGGGGGTCGGGCAGATAGGCCTCGCGGGTGCGCTCGGGGTCGTTCACGTAGCCCCGGCCGACGCAGATCCCCGAGAACGCGATCAAGCCGGGGGCGCCCAGCGGGACGGGCGCCAGGTGCTCGTCGACGACGTACACGCGGACGTTGTTGACCGGCCGGCCGACGGGGACCCAGTCGGACGCGGGGGGACGGTCCATGACCGCGTGGTTGGTGTCGTCGCTGGTCTCGGTCAGCCCGTACGCGTTCACCAGCCGGGTCCCCGGCACGGCGGCGAACCAGCGCTCGACGAGGTCCTTCTTCAGCGCCTCCCCGGTCACCGAGACGCAGCGCAGGTCCGGCAGGCGCCGCGGCCGGCTCTCCAGCGCGGACAGCACGACGTCCAGGTGGGAGGGGACGAGCTGCAGCACCTCGACCGGTTCCCCGGCGACCGCGTCGAGGAAGCGGTCGGCGTCCAGGACCACGTCCTGCTCGACGACGAGGACCCGCCCTCCGGCCAGCAGCGGGGCGGTCAGCTGCCACAGCGAGATGTCGAAGCTCTGCGGCGCGGTCTGCGCGACGACCTGGCCCTCCCCGATGCCGAGGTCGTCGATCTTGGCGTAGAGGTGGTTGAGGAATCCGGCGTGCTCGCACATCGCGCCCTTGGGCTCCCCGGTCGAGCCGGAGGTGAAGTACAGGTACGCCAGCTGGTCGCCGGCCACGGGGACACCGGGATCGGACGGCGGGTGATCCTGCGCGCGGGCCTCCTCCACGAAGACGGTCGTGGTGCCGGGCAGCCCGTGCAGGGCGCGTTCCAGGGCCTCGGTGCTGCCGTGCTCGGTGATGACGGTCGTGCAGGCGGCGCGGGTGAGGACGGCGGCGATCCGGCCGGGCGGCAGGTGCGGCTCGACGGGCAGGTACGCGCCCCCGGCCTTGAGCACGGCCAGCACCGCGGCCAGCCAGTCCAGGTTCCGCCCGGTGACCACCGCGACCACGTCCTCGGCCCGCAGCCCGCGGGCCAGCAGGGCGTGGGCCAGGCGGTTGGCACGGGCGTTGAGCTCCCCGTACGTCCACCTCCGGCCGGCGTGGACGGCCGCCACCGCCTCGGGCCGGCGAGCCGCCCGCTCCTCGAAGAGCTCGTGGAAGCGCCGGTCTGGCAGCCTGCGCCGGGGCCCCGCCATGCCGTCGAGCTGCAGCCGGGTCTCCTCCGCCGTGAGCAGGCTCTGGCGCGCGTGCTCGGCGTCGACGTCGGTGGCCATCAGGGTGAGGGCGGTCAGGTGGTACCGGCGATCCGGGCTGCCGCCGGTTCGTCCAGCACGTCGGTGCGGTAGCCCAGCTCCAGTACCGGACGGCCCTCGTGGGCGCCCAGGCCCACCCGCAGCACCGTGGACCGGTCAGGTGCCCCGTCCGCGCCGGCCAGCCCGGCGCCCACGCCCGCCGGGTCGCAGACGGTCTCGAACAGCGGGCCGGTCATCCCGAGCTCCCGGCTCAGCTCACCGACCGGGTAGTCCTGGAAGGCCAGCACCTGCGCCTCCACCCGGTGCGTGGCCAGCACCAGCCCGCGCCACGTGGCGGCGGCCGCCGACAGCCGGCACGGGAGCACCCTCCCGTCCTCGACGGCGTAGCCGGTCACCACCTCCGCCTCCCCCGACAGGGCCGCCAGCACCTTGGCGTGCGCGGCCGGCAGCATCGAGCGCAGCGGCACGCCGAGGCGGTACGCCTGCCGTCGCAAGGCCGCCACCAGCCCGTCCGGGAGCCCCAGCCGGTGCACGGCGGTGCCCGGTGGGGACGGCCGGCAGGTCCAGCGCGGTATCGAGGTGAACCCGCCGGTGGTCACCATGGAGTGCCAGAACCTGCGGCCGGTGTGGGCGTACGTGTCCATCGAAGTCGTCCTTCCGGTGCGATGCGGTGGCGTCGGGTCGTCGGTGTGCCGGGGGCGCCGCCCTCCAGTAGGCACCGGCGCCGACGGCCTGTCCTGCCCCGGCAATTCGGTACTTGACGTGTCGGCGTACGTCCCGACAATCCGCCCGCCCCGCCCGTTCGGCGCCCGCCCGTAACGGCGCTCCCGGACGGCGTCAAGTCACGGATTCCGGTGACATGACGGACAGCTCCCGATGGGTGTCACTGGGAGCACGACCACCCCCGGAAGGGAGACACCGTGCCGGTCATATCCGCACCCCAGGACTTCAACGAGGACGATCTGTACGTCGACCTCGAACCCGTCCTCGCGCAGCGGCTGTTCCTCAAGTGCGAGGGCTTCAACTTCGCGGGGTCGATCAAACTCAAGGCGGCCGCCGCCATGATCGGGGCCGCCGAGCGCAGCGGACGCCTCGGGGCCGGCTCGGTCCTGGTCGAGTCCTCGTCGGGCAACCTCGGCGTGGCCCTGGCCGTGATCGCCGCGAACCGGGGCCACCGCTTCGTGTGCGTGACCGACACCCGCTGCAACCTGGCCACCCGGCAGATGATCGCCGCCCTCGGCGCCGGGGTGCACCTGATCACCGAACCCGCTCCCGTCGGGGGCTGGCTGCGGGCCCGCATCGACCACGTCCGCGCGCTGTGCGCCGCCGACGACGGTTACGTGTGGCTGAACCAGTACACCAACCCCGACAACGGCCGGGCCCACTACAGGACGACCGCCCCGGCCATCGCCGCCCGCTTCCCCGCCCTGGATGTCCTGTTCGTCGGCGCGGGCACGACCGGCACGCTGATGGGCTGCGCCCGCTACTTCCGCCGCCACCATCCCCGCGTCCGCGTCGTGGCCGTCGACACCGCGGGCTCGGTCACCTTCGGCGGCGCCCCCGGCCGGCGCATGATCCCCGGGCTGGGCACGAGCGTCCGCCCGCCGCTGCTCGACACCGCGTGCGTCGACGAGGTCGTCCACGTCGCGGAGGCGGACGCCATCCGCACCTGCCACCGCCTGGCCCGCCGCGGCTTCCTCTTCGGCGGCTCCACCGGAACCGTCGTCAGCGCCGCCACCGACTGGCTCGCCGACCGCGGCCACGACGACCTCACGGCGGTCGCCATCGCCCCCGACCTCGGCGAACGCTACCTCGACACCGTCTACCACACCCCCTGGGTCAGGGACCTCTACGGTGACGACGCGCTCGCCGGCCCCGACGACCCCGCACCGCGCCCCGCCAGTGCCTCCACCGCCACCCCGGCCCACTGAACCACCGTCGCCCGAACGGCAGTTGAGTGCGCCTGCGGACCCGTGGGCCCGCCTGCCGGCCATAAGATCCACTTCAGTCGGGTCAACAGGCAGGCGGCAGCGGAGGACCGGGTACACGTACATGGCCGAACACATCGCCACTCCCCCGGGCCGTGCGCTCGCCGTGCGCTGCCGTCGCGTCGTCGACTCCGAGTGGTTCGGCGTCACCGTCTTCGCCCTCGTCCTGGCCAACGCGGCCGTCCTCGGCGTCGAGACGTACGACGGCATCGCGGCACGCTGGCACGGCCCCCTGAAACTGGTGGAGCACGCCTTCCTGGCGGCCTTCACCGCCGAGGTCGTCCTACGGGCCTGCGCCCACGCCGACCGCCCCGGGGACTTCCTCCGCGACCCGTGGAACATCTTCGACCTGGCCGTGGTGACGCTGGCCTACCTGCCCTTCGCGCGCGAGAACACCACGGTGCTGCGTCTGCTGCGGATGGCCCGGGTCGTGCGCGCCGCCCGCTTCCTGCCGCAGCTGCGCATCATCATCGTGGCCATCGGCAAGAGCCTGCCGGGCACGGTCAGTTTCCTGCTCGTCGGCACGATGCTGCTGTACGTCTACGCCATGACCGGCTGGGTCTTCTTCGCCGACGACGACCCCGAGCACTACGGGTCCGTCGGGCGGGCCGCCCTGTCGCTCTTCCTGCTGATCACCCTCGACGGCATCGGCGACGCCGTCCGGGGCGGCCTGGAGATCTCACGTTGGAGCCTGCTCTACTACGCCTCCTATGTGCTGCTCGGCTCGTTCGTGCTGGTCAACCTGCTCATCGGCGTGGTCATCAGCTCGCTGGAGGAGGCCAGGCAACTGGAGCGCGAGCGCGAGTCGCCGCCCCGGCCGACCGAGGGCGAGCCGCCCCCCGACCTACGGGAACGTCTCGCCGCCGCCCGGCGGGCCCTGGACGAGCTGGAAGCCGGGCTCGATCTCGTGGGCGCGCAGAGCGCGGGCCCCGTAGCCGCCGTCCCGGCCGCCCCGTCCGGCGGGCGTCAGGCCGGGTCACCGGCCCCGACCTGAGGACGGGCGCTCCGGCGTCCTGGACCATGTGCCGCCGGCGACCGGTCAGAGCGTCAGGACCCGGCCGAACATGCCCACGGCGATCAGGAGCGTGACGGCGAAGATCGCCACCAGGGCAACGATCTCCCAGGTCTTCGGGACCTCCGGGGGCTCGGTGTACGAGATGCCCGCGGTGGTGCTCTCCTCGCAGGCCGGCGTCGGGGTGGGCGCCACCCGGTCCCGGTGCGGGCGCAGGGCCGGCGCGGGCTGCGCCCCGGTGCCGGTCGTGACGCCGAACGCCGGGCCGATCGTGGGGCCGATCACCGGCCGGGGAGGAATCAGTGTCTTGGACATGCTCACCACTCCGGACGTTCCTGTGGCGGACGCGGGAACCGCTCCGCATGGCGTCACCTCGGGCCGCGGCGGCCGGGGTCCACGGAGGTCTCCGCCGCACACCGCCCGGGCGATTCATCTTATATCCGCATGAAGGGATCCACGATCAGGGATCCCACGTGACCAGCGCGTCACGCTGGGTGGCCGATGACACCCGTCCTCCTCGCGGGACCGGACGATCCGGCCGCCACGGGAGAGGATGGGACGAGGGCCGACGAGGGCAACGCCGAGGGAGAGGACGGAAGATGACCGACGCACTGGTGCTCGGTGGCGGGGGCGTCGCCGGGATCGCCTGGATCACCGGACTGCTGGCGGGGCTCGCGGACGCGGGGCAGGACGTGTCAGGAGCCGACGTGCTGGTCGGGACGTCGGCGGGGGCGACGGTCGCGGCGCAACTGGCCAGCGGGCTGTCGCTGCAGGAGCTCTACGCCCGGCAGACCGAGCCGGAGCTGCAGTCGGCCGAGATCATGGCGGACGTGGACCTGGCGAACTTCGGCGCGGGCATCGCCGACGTGCTGCAGGGCGCGGCCTCCGTCCCCGACATGCGGCGCGCGGTGGGCAGGTACGCCCTGGACGCCGAGACCGTGCCGGAGGCGGAACGGCGGCGGGTGATCGAGTCCCGTCTCCCCTCACACGACTGGCCCGCCTCCCGGACGGTACGGATCGTCGCCGTGGACGCGGAGACGGGGCAGCCGCGCGTCTTCGACGGCTCCTGCGGCGTGGGCCTCGTGGACGCCGTCGCGGCGAGCTGCGCCGTGCCGGGCATCTGGCCCCCCGTGACGATCGAGGGGCGCCGCTTCGTCGACGGCGGCGTACGGTCCGCCACGAACGCCGACTACGCCGGGGGCGCGTCGCGCGTGCTGGCGATCGCGCCGATGGGGACCACGGACCTGTTCCCCAGCGAACTGCCCCTCGAGCGGGCCCTGGCGGAACTTCGGGCCGCAGGCGCCGAGGTCGCGGTGGTCGAACCGGACGAGGCGTCACTGGCGGCGATCGGCACGAACCCGCTCGACCCCGCCACCCGCCGGCCCGCCGCCGAGGCCGGACGGGCACTGGGGCGCGCGCTGAAGATCGAGTGGAGCCGTGCGTGAGCACCCCGCGGGTGGCGCAGGGACCTCGCCCTCGCCCCTCCCCGAACCAGGAGTCCTGAAGGAGGCGGCCAGGCAAGGAGGCGCGGCCCACCTGCCACCGCTGGTTCAGCTCCGTGTGAGGTGCCCCACGGCCGCTCACGACCGCACCCCGGCCAGCCGGAGCACCGCCTCCAGCCCCCGGTGCCCGCCGGGGGCCGCGCCTGCGGGCAGGACGTACGAACGCAGTCCCGCGCCGGCCGCGCCGCCGTCCTTGGCCGGGTGGTCACCCACCATGAGCGTCTCGGCCGGATCGACGCCCAGTTGACGGCAGGCGTGCCCGAACAGGACGGCGTCGGGCTTCTCGGTGTCGTACGCGTAGGAGTGCACCCACGCCGAGAAGTGGTGGTCGAGCCCGTGATGGGCGAAGGTCGGCCGCAGATCCCAGCCCACGTCGCTGACGACGCCCATGGCGATGCCCGCACCCCGCAAGGCTTCCAGCGTGGCCGCGGCGTCGGCGTACGGCACCCAGTGGCCGGGCGCCCGCAGCTGCTCGTAGAGCGCGTCGGCGTACGGGGCGAGTTCGGCCACGGAGGCGTACCACGTCGTGAAAGCGTGACGATGCGCCGTCGAGGAGACGTCCCGGCCCCGTTGCGCGCGCACCACCTCGGGATCCGTGAGCCCCGCCTCCAGCCCGTCCAGCAGCCGGTCCATCTCCGCATCGCCCACGGGCCGTTCCAGCACCGCGCGGATCCGGTCCGCGTACGACGCGATCTGGAACAGCGTCCCGGAGAAGTCGAAGAGAACGGCACGCACGGGTGCGGACCCACGGGCGACGACCGCGGCACGCAGGGGCCCTTCGGGGCCGCAGACGGGAGGCTGTGTCATTCGATCTTCCTACCGCACGCCCCACGGCAGCCACCAGGCCCCGCGGAGGGCCGGACGGTGACAGCTCAGGACTGCTGCTGGGTTCTGCGCCGGGGCAGCCCCTCCTCCCCGCTCGCCGGCAGGCACAGCACGCGGACCCGACGGCGCACCAGCGGAACCACGGCGGCGCCGAGCGTGACCAGGCCGCAGCAGGCCAGCGCCGGCCGCACGCCGAAAGCGTGGGCCATCGGCGCGGCCGTCAGGGAGGCCAGGGGGACGGGGGCGAGCTGGAGCAGGGTGGAGAACGCGATGACCCGGCCGAACGCCTCGTCGGGAACGCGGCGTTGGAGCAGCAGGGTCCACACCGTCGACACCAGTGCCTCACCTGCACCGGCCAGGAAGTACCCGGCCCCCACGGCCGGAAGGCCCGTACCGGCCGCCATGGTGAGCATGGGCAGCGCCATCAGCGCGGTCCCCGCGCAGAGCAGCCGGCCCACGCGGCGCACGTGCCACCACAGCGCCACGGCGGCGCCCACGAGGATCCCCGCGGTGAAGCCGGTCATGGCCAAGCCCCACGCTGCCGCACCACCCATGTGTTCCTCCGCGTAGGCGGGCCCCAGCGTCTGGAACGACACCAGCCAGACGGGCACCACCACCGTCCCCTGGACCAGCAGCAGCCGGAGCCACGGACGCGCGGCGATCTCCCGCCATCCCTCGCCGGGCCGCAGGCCGCCGGTCCGCCGGCGCGCGTCGGGCAGCCGCGGGGTGCGGAGGCGGGTGGAGAGGAGTCCCGCGGCCAGGTACGTGGCCGCGTCCCAGGCGATGGCCCACTGCGGCCCGGCCGCCGCCACCACGATGCCGCCCAGCGCCGGGCCGGCCACCTTCACGGAGTTCTGCGCCAGCCGCAGCAGCGCGTTGGCCTGCCGGAGCTGTTCCGGCGGGACCACCGCACGGAGCACCCCGCTCGACGCGGGCCCGATGAACGCCCCCGCCACGCCACCGAGCGCCGCCGACACCGCCAGGTGCCAGACCTGGGCGGTCCCGGACCACACCAGCGCAGCCGCGCAGCCCTGCCCCACGGCGGCGACGACGTTGGCCGCGACCAGCACCGTGGACCGGGGCCACCGGTCCGCCACCGCGCCGCCGACCAGCAGCAGCGCCGCTCGCGCGGCCATGTCGGCCGCCAGCACGACCCCGAGCCCGCCGACGCCCCCGCCGATCCCGAGCACGGCGAACGCCAGCGCGATCGGCGAGACCGCGGTCCCGGTCCACGACAGCACCCGCGCCGCGAAGTGCCGCCGGAAGAGGGGACCGGACAGCGGAAGCCATGCGGCGGTGAAACGGGCGGTGAAGCGTGCTGAGGTCATCGTCCCCATCCCCCGATGCGTTGTCCGACGCGGCGTCAACTTCGGGCGCCGTCCATCCCGAAGCGGGCGAGGCAGTGCCACACCTTCTTGAGCGCCTGGGGGTCGTGGCGGCCGGTCGCGGCGGCCGTGCCGAGGACGCGGGGGTCGAGCAGGCCGTCGACCGCGATCCCGGCGCCCAGGTCCACGTACTCCCGGCCGCGGTACGCGGGGCGAAGCCGGAGTTCCTCGACGGTGAGCCGGAAGCCGCCGTGCCACTCCACGGGGCAGGGCAGCCGGCGGGCCGCGTCCTCGACGGCGGTGCCCCGGTAGCAGGGGTCCAGGACCAGCGCCTCGACATCGCGGTCCAGACGGACCGGTCCGTGGACCTGTGCCTCGATGTAGTCGTCGAGGGCGTCCCTGGAATCGGCCAGGGCGAGCGCGACCAGGCCCATGCGGTCCCCGACGCCGAAGTCCGAGGGTTCGAAGAAGCTGTCCGGGTAGCAGAAAGTCGTCCGGGTCACCGTCCCTGCGCTCAGGCGGAAGTGGGCGGACCCGAACCGCGGCGCGGCGCCGACCGTCTTGCGGCGGAAGTTCAGCGCCCCGTAGACGGGGCGTTCGGCGGGCGGCGCGGCATCGTACGCACCGTTGAAGATGCGGCTCTCCCACCGCCACCGGTCACCGCCCGGCCGGGCGGTCAGGCCGCCGTTGCTCGTCCCCGTGACGAACTGCGAGTGGTAGACGCCGCCTTCGGACAGGGCCTGCAGCACCGGCTTGCCCCGCGCGGCCCGGTCCGGGTGGAAGTTCAGCGTGACCCGCAGCGCCGGATCCACCGGAGGTCCCGACGACAGCCCCGCGACGTGCCGCAGGGCCCGCTCCCGCGGGGTCGGGGCGGTGGCGTCGGTGGTCATCCACGCAGTGTCCCGCGGACGACGGGGAGTTCGCACATCCGCATCACCGGCCAGGCATGATGTGTCCATGCGGAGATCATCTTTGGGTTCAGTCACCGTCGCCCTCGCCCTGACGGCCGTGGCCGGCGCCTGCGGGTCGGGGGACAGCAACCGGGCACGCGGCCTGGCCCGTGATGCGTGCGGGACCTACGAGATGTTCCTCCCCGGCGGCTTCGACACTCCCGAAGACCGGGACACCGTCCGCGAGCGGGACATACCCGCTCTCGAGGAAAGTGCGCGCGAGGCCGCCCAGGCCGCCCGCCTCGACTCGGACTGGCGGGAACTCGCCCAAGGGCTGTCCAGGACGGTGGAGTGGGCCTCGGCGAGCCTCGAACTCGCCGACCTGAAGGCGGATGTCGCGCCGACGTCGGACGGCACGGACGAGGCGGACGCACTGCAGGCCCGCGTCCTCAGCCTCGGCAGCGAGCTCGACGCCCACGATCCCCAGGCGCAGTGCCAGAAGGCCCAAGCCTCCTGACGCCGGGAGTGGCCGACGCGGCCGGCCGCGGACGACCCCGGCCGACTCACCGGCCACGACGCACCTTCACGCGGGGCCGCCCAAGTGGGCGGGGAGGAGGCGCAGCACGTGGTCGATGCTCTGTTCCGGGGTGTCGCCCTCCGTGCACACGACGTGCGTCGCGACGGCACGGCACATGGGGTCGTGGAGCCATGCGCGAGGAAGTCATGGCCGTCGGTGATCCAGTCGGTCCCCTTGGACGCCATCGAGCGGCGGCGCAGCACGGTGAGGGCGCGCTCCGGATCCGCGGCGGGGAGCAGCAGATGGACCGCGGTGCAGGGGTGGAGGGCGGCGCGGACCTGTGCGGCGTGGCGGGGGTCGGCGTAGCTCGTGTGGCCCGCGCCGAGCGCGACCACCGCCCCGGGGTGGTCGGCGAGGACCCGCCGCACCGCGTGGACCCGGGCGGGCTCCCACTCGCGTTCGGCTGCCACGCGGCCGAGGGCGGTGATGCGCTCGCGCAGGCGCGCGACGCTCCAGCCGACCTCGCGGTAGTAGGTGTCGGCGACCGCGTCGAGGCCCGTGAAGGGGCGCCCGAGCCGGGCGGCGACGCCCCGCCCGACGGTCGACTTGCCCGTCGCGGCCGGGCCCACGAGGACGAGCAGCGGTGCGGCTTCCATGGCGGGCCATGATGCTGCATCCCCCGCGGCGGGGGGAGGGCCGGGACGCGTCGGGCCGCCCCCGGTCCCGGGGGCGGCCCGACGTGCGCACCGTGCGGGGAGGGTCAGAGGTCGAACTCCGCCGGGGCCAGGTCGAGGGCGTAGCAGGCCTCGCGGACGACGGCCTGCTCGGTCTTGTCGAAGTTGCCGTCGGCGCCGCCGATGACGATGCCGATCTGGATGACGGCCCGCGCCTCGGCGGGCTTCTTCCTGGCCTTGGCGATCTCCTGGAGGATGCCGACCTTGCCGAAGTCGAAGTCGGCGGTGAGTTTGTCGAGGCAGTCGTCGAAGCGCCGCTGCAGGTCGGCGGCCGGGAAGTTCTGCAGGACCTCGTTGGTCGCGATGAGCTGCGCGACGCGCTGTCGTTCGGAGGGGTCCACGGTGCCGTCCGCGGCGGCGACCAGGGCGCACATCGCCATGCTCGCGTCGCGGAAGGCGCCGCTCTTCAGGTCGTTCTTCTTGGCGACGAGCTGCGTCTGCATCGTCGCGGCCGAGTCCTTGATGCGGTCCCAGAGGGCCACGGTCTCTCCTCAGGTGATGGTCCGGCGTTCACCGAGGAGGTAACGCAGGACGCGCGGCGCGAGTGCCGCGCCGCGCGGCGGCCGCGCCCTCGCGTCAGACCGCCGTCGTCAGCGCCTCGTACTGCTCGTCGGTGAGCCGGATACCCGCTGCGGCGATGTTGTGCTCCAGGTGCGCGACCTTGGACGTGCCGGGGATGGGCAGCATGACCGGGGAGCGCCGCAGCAGCCAGGCGAGGGCGAGCTGGGACGGCTGGGCGCCGTGCGCCTCGGCGATGCGGTCCAGGGGGCCGCCCTTCCGCGCCAGTTCGCCCGTGGCAAGCGGGAACCAGGGGATGAAGCCCATGCCGTGCCGCTCGGCGTGGGCGAGGACGTCCTCGGCCGCCCGGTCGGCGAGGTTGTAGCGGTTCTGCACGGAGACGATGGTGGCGGTCCTCGCGGCCTCCTCGATCTGGGCCGTGGTCACCTCGCTGAGCCCGATGTGCCGGATCTTGCCCTCCTGCTGCAGCGCGGCGAGTTCCCCGACCTGGTCGGCGATGGGCACCTCGGGGTCGACGCGGTGCAGCTGGAGCAGGTCGATGCGCTCGACGCCCAGGTGACGCAGGCTCAGCTCCACCTGCTGCCGCAGGTACGCGGGCCGCCCGACCGCGACCCACTGTCCGGGGCCCGGGCGGGCGAAACCCGCCTTGGTGGCGATCACCAGGTCCTGCGGATAGGGGTGGAGGGCCTTGCGCAGGAGCAGTTCGGCGGTGAAGGGGCCGTAGGCGTCCGCGGTGTCGATGAAGGTGACGCCGAGGGTGACCGCGCGCCGCAGGACCCGTACGGCCTCGTCGGGGTCCGCGGGGTCGCCCCACACGCCCTCGCCGGTCAGCTGCATCGTCCCGTAGCCCAGCCGGTGGACGGGCAGGTCGCCGCCGAGGTCGAAGGTGCCGGAGTCGCGGGCGTCGGCCTGCGCGCTCGTGGATGTCATGGGGGTCTCCTCGCGTCGTGCCGGCGGACGGCTGCTCACCAGCTTCGGGGCCGCGTCCGCTCCCCGCTCGGCGGACTACGCCGACCGGCGCCCCCCGGCCGGTCCCTCAGCTCACCGCCTGCCCGCCCAGGGCGCCCAGGGCGTACGTCGCGGCCGAGGCGGCGGCGACGATCAGCGGCTGGCGTGCCGCGGTCCAGGCGGCCTTGCGGGGGCCCGCGCCGGAGCCGAGGCGCCGACCAGGAGCGAGGCGAGGGCGGTCACGGCGGCGGACGCGGCCGTCCCGGAGGTGAGGAACCACGGCAGCAGCGGCACGAGGGCCCCCGTCGCGAAGAGCAGCGGCGAGCTGACGGCAGCGACCATGGGCGATCCGGCCTCCCGGGCGCTGACGCCGAACAGGATGCGCAGGGTCGTCTGCCGGGTGGTGCGCTTGGCGGCGGCGATGCCCCCGCCGGCCCGGACCGCGGTCTCCTTGTCGGGGCCGCGGTCGCGCATGCGGCGCGTCATGTGCGCCGGCACGACGAGGGGGCGACAGCGTCCACGCCCGGTGGAGCGCGTCCTCCATGCCGCCGGCGATCTCCCGCCGGCCGCGTACGGAGACCCGCTCCCCCGCGGCCATGGACAGGGCGCCGGCGAGCAGGCTCGCGGGGCCGGTCAGCCGTACCGTCCCGGGACCGGCGCTCGTACCCGCGACGCCGAGGATCAGGCAGAGGTTGGTGACCAGGCCGTCGTTGACGCCCAGCAGGGCGGCCCGCCGCCGCCCGCGACGCGGTGGGCGGTGCGGGCGAGCGCGGCGAGTTCGGACTCTGCGGCGGCGTCGCCCTGCGCGCTGCGCCGGGCGGGGGGTCCCAGCGCGGCGCGAGCACCGAACGGTCAGGACCCGTCGATGCCCTGCACAGCCTCCTCGCCGTTCGTCGCATCAGGCTGCGGTCGTGACCGGTGCGGGGGCGGGAAGGGCGGCGGGGCGGTGTGCCGGGCCCGCCGGGGGAGCGGCCGGCCGTCAGCCGACCGCGTCCTCGAGGCTGTCGTGACCGGTGGCGGCGAGGATCGACTCGCGGACCCCGGGGCAGCCCTGCTGCGCGGCGGCGTCGAAGTCCGCGGCCGTGCGCGGCTGCTGCTCCGGGTGGTCGGAGACCCAGGTGGCCAGGTCGATCGCCAGGGCGGCCTGCGCCCCGACGTCGGAGCCGATGTCCTTCACCTTGGGCTGCTCATCGGTGAGGAAGGCGCAGAAGGCCGCGGCGTCGACCGGGTTGCCGTCGCCGTCCTTCGCCGGGTCCTGCGCGGAGGCGCTCCTCGACGCGCTCGCGCTCGCGTCCGGCGCCGGCGTGCCGGCGGAGGGCGATCCGCCGCCCGCTTCGGCGCCCTCGCCGCCGCACGCGGTCAGGAGCAGCAACAACAGGGCGGCGGGCACTGCGTACTTCATGGTTCCCCCTCCTTCAGGACGCCCCCACGACGTCCGGTGCCGCCATCCAACGCCATCCGCCGGCGCATGTCCCGCGGGCACACGGGTTCGGTGCCCGACGGTGACTGTTCCGGGACGTCGCGGCCGTCCGGCCCTGCCCCCGCTATTGGTTGACGCTTCATCACCGGGACATCCGGCGAGGCTCGACGTGTCACCGCGGTTCGGGAAAGATGAGCCGAGCATGTCAATCAGGCCGTGCATTCCCCCACCGCGGTCGACCAGGAGGAAGCAAGTGAAGAGAAGCTCGCGTACCGGCAGGGTCCCGGCTGTCGTCGGCAGCGCGGTCGCGCTGGTGATCGCCCTTCCGGGGACGGCGTTCGCCGCCCCGCCCCCCGCCCTGCCCGCCAACGCGGACGGCCTGGAGCAGACGTTCCAGCCGGCGTTCGACTACGACACGGACGGCTGCTACCCCACCCCCGCCATCGGCCCCGACGGCACCATCAACCCGGGCCTCAACCCCACCGGCGCCCTGAACGGCAACTGCCGCGACCAGTCGGACCTGGACAACACCAACGGCTACGCCCGCTACAAGTGCAACAACGGCTGGTGCGCCATCATCTACGGCCTCTACTTCGAGAAGGACCAGGCCATACCCGGCATCAGCCTCGGCGGCCACCGCAACGACTGGGAGCACGTCGTGGTCTGGGTGAAGGACGACCAGGCCCAGTACGTGTCCACGTCGGCGCACGGCAACTTCAACATCTACGGCCGCGACCAAATCCGCTGGGACGGGACCCACCCCAAGGTCGTCTACCACAAGGACGGCGCGGGCACGCACTGCTTCCGTCCCGCCAACACCAACGACGAGCCGCCGGAGAACCACTACCACGGCTGGCAGTTCCCCGACCTGATCGGCTGGAACGGCTACCCCGCGGGCCTGCGCGACAAGCTGAGCCAGGCCGACTTCGGCAGCGCGGTCTTCGGCCTGAAGGACGGCAACTTCAACGGCCACCTGGCCAAGGCCAAGCCGGCGGGCATCCCGTTCGACCCGAACGCCTGACGCGTGCGCCGGGACGGGGCGGCGCACCGCCCCGCCCCGTCCCGGGCACGGCCGTGTCAGACGGCGTCCAGCTCCGCGATCTCCTCGGCGGTGAGCACGAGTTCCACCGCGGCCACCGAGTCGCGGATGGTCTCCGGCCGGCTGGAGCCGGGGATCGGGATCACGTAGGGGGACTTGGCGAGCATCCACGCCAGGCACACGCGCTGCGGGCTGACCCCGTGGGCCTGCGCGACCCGGGCGAACGGCGCGTAGGACGAGCCGAGTTCGCCTGCCTGGGAGATGCCGCCGAGCGGGCTCCACGGCAGGAAGGCGATGCCGAGCTCGTGGCACAGTTCGAGCTCCGGCTCACTGGAGCGGAAGGCCGGGGAGAACTGGTTCTGCACGGAGACCAGCCGGCCGCCCAGGATCTCGTCCGCCTGCCGGATCTGCTCCGGGTCCGCGTTGGAGACGCCGGCCATGCGGATCTTGCCCTCGTCGAGCAGGTCGCGCACCGCGCCGACGGACTCGGCGTACGGGACCTTGGGGTCGGGGCGGTGGAACTGGTACAGGCCGATGGCCTCCACGCCCAGCCGGCGCAGCGAGTCCTCGCAGGCCCGCTTGATGTGCTCGGGCGAGCCGTCGAGGGTCCAGCGGCCGTCGCCGGGGCGCAGGTGGCCGCCCTTGGTGGCGACCAGGACGTCGGAGCCGCGTCCGTGGGACGCCAGCGCCTTGGCGATCAGGGTCTCGTTGTGGCCGACCTCGTCGGCCCCCAGGTGGTAGGCGTCCGCCGTGTCGATCAGCGTGACACCGGCGTCGAGCGCCGCGTGGATGGTGTCGATGGACCGCGCCTCGTCCGGCCGGCCCTCGATCGACATGGGCATGCCGCCCAGGCCGATCGCGCTGACCTCGGTGGCGCCGATGCGGCGAGTCTCCATGTGTCCGTGGCCTTTCTCGGCTTGCGTCTCGGTCTTGCGCACTGATGGCGTGCCGGCACGGCCGGAAACGGGCCGCAGCCGTGCGGGCACGCACCCAAGCCTCGCCGGAGCTGCACCCACACGTCCAATAGAAGAAAGCGAACACATTCAGGAGCTAGGCTTCTGAATCATGGAGCTACGCCATCTGGAGTACTTCGTCGCGGTCGCGGAGGAGCACCACTTCACCCGCGCCGCCGAACGCCTCATGATCTCGCAGTCGGGTCTGTCCGCCTCCGTACGCGCCCTGGAGCAGGAGCTCGGCACGCCGCTGTTCGTGCGCAGCACCCGCAGCGTGGAGCTGACCGCGGCGGGCCGGGCCCTGCTGGACGAGGCCTGCCGCACGCTGGCGAGCGTACGGGCCGCCAAGGAGGCCGTGGCGGCCGTACAGGGCCTGATGCGCGGGGTGCTCACCATCGGCACCGAGCAGTGCCTGGCCGGCGTCGACGTGCCGGCACTGCTGGCCCGCTTCCGGGCCCAGCACCCGGGCGTGGAGGTCCGGCTGCGGCAGGCCGGGTCGGCCGCCCTGGTGCAGGACATCACCAGTGGCCGGCTGGACGTGGCGTTCACGGCCCTGAGCGGCGAGGCGCCCGAGGGAGTGCGGCTGATGCCGATCACCCGGGCCCCGATGGTCCTGCTGTGCCACCCCGGGCACCGGCTGGCCGGGGCGGACTCGGCCGGCTGGGCGGACCTCGGCGGCGAGGAGTTCGTGGACTTCCACCCCGACTGGGGCGCGCGCGGGCTCACCGACCGGGCCTTCGCCGCGAACGGGGTACCGCGCCGGGTCGCCCTGGAGGTCAACGACGTGCACAGCCTGATCGACCTGGTCCACCACGGGCTCGGGATCGCCGTCGTGCCACGGCCCATCGCCCGCAAGGAGCACGCCGCGGGACTGCGCACCGTGACGCTGGACGGCGCCGAGGACCACGTCTGGGAGGTATCGGCCGCCCTGCCCCAGGAGGACCGGGTCTCCCCCGCCGCCCGCAAACTGCTGTCCTACCTGCCGTGACGTCACCGTCCACGCCTTCGCCGGCGGCCCCGCCGTGGACCTGCGGGCACCCGCAGCCGCGCGCACACTGGTGCCGGGCGCGCGGTGCCGCGCTCCCGGCACGTACCCCCACCCCGTTCTCCGGAGGGGCATGAACAGCACGGCCCACGACCCGTACGTCCGGGTGCGCGGCGCCCGCGAGCACAACCTGCGCGACGTCGACGTCGACGTCCCGCGGGACGCGCTGGCGGTGTTCACGGGGGTCTCCGGCTCGGGCAAGTCCTCGCTGGCGTTCGGCACCATCTACGCCGAGGCGCAGCGCCGCTACTTCGAGTCCGTCGCCCCGTACGCCCGCCGGCTCATCCACCAGGTGGGCGCGCCGGCGGTCGACGACGTCCTGGGGCTGCCCCCTGCGGTCGCCCTGGAACAGCGCCGCGGGGCGCCCACCTCGCGCTCCTCCGTGGGCACGGTGACGACCCTGTCCAACACGCTGCGGATGCTCTTCTCCCGCGCGGGCCGCTACCCGCAGGGGGCGGAACCCGTGGACTCCGACGCCTTCTCCCCCAACACGGCCGCGGGCGCCTGCCCAGTCTGCCACGGGCTGGGACGGGTGCACCGGGCCACCGAGGAGCTGATGGTCCCCGATCCCTCGCTGAGCGTCCGGGAGGGCGCGATCGCCGCCTGGCCGGGCGCCTGGCACGGCAAGAACCTGCGGGACGTCACCCGCACCCTCGGGTACGACGTCGACCGGCCCTGGCGCGACCTGCCCGCGCAGGACCGGGAGTGGATCCTGTTCACCGACGAGCAGCCGGTGGTGACCGTGCACCCGGTGCGGGAGGCGGGCCGGATCCAGCGCCCGTACCAGGGCACCTTCCAGAGCGCGCGGCGCTACGTCATGCACACCTTCGCCGACTCCAAGAGCCCGGCGCTGCGCGCCCGCGCGGAGCGGTTCCTGGAGAGCTCGCTCTGCCCCGCCTGCGACGGCAGCCGGCTGCGCCCGGAGTCCCTGGCCGTCACCTTCGCCGGCCGGAGCATCGCCGAGCTCAACGCGATGCACCTCGCGCGGCTCGCCGACGTGCTGCGCCCGGCCGCCCGCGGCGCGGTGGACGACCTCCCCGAAGGCCCGGAACGGCAGATCGCCACGACGCTGTGCGCCGACCTCGTCGCGCGGATCGAGGTCGTCACCGAACTCGGCCTGGGCTACCTCAGCCTGGACCGCACGACGCCCACGCTCTCCCCCGGCGAGCTGCAACGCCTGCGCCTGGCGACCCAGTTGCGCTCCGGCCTGTTCGGTGTGGTGTACGTGCTGGACGAGCCCTCGGCCGGGCTCCACCCGGCGGACAGCGAGGCACTGCTGACGGTCCTGGTGCGGCTGCGGGAGGCCGGGAACTCGGTGTTCGTCGTCGAGCACGACATGGACGTGGTGCGCCGCGCGGACTGGATCGTCGACGTCGGACCCCTCGCGGGCGAGCGCGGCGGCCAAGTGCTGTACAGCGGCCCGGTGGACGGACTGGAGGCGGTCGCCGAGTCCGCCACCCGCCGGTTCCTGTTCGCCGCGGGACCCGATCCGGCCGCCGGTCGCACCGCACGGAAGCCGTCGTCGTGGCTGGGTCTGCGCGGCATCACCCGGCACAATCTGCGCGGCGTGGACGTCGAGCTGCCCCTCGGGGTGTTCACGGCGATCACGGGGGTGTCGGGTTCGGGCAAGTCGACGCTGGTGGGCGTACTGGCCGGGGTGCTGACGGAGCACCTGGGGCCTTCCGGCACCGCGGACGACGCGGCCGTTCGCGCGGACGCCGCCGACGGCGACGGCGACGACGACGAGGCCTGGGAGGGCGCCGGCGCCGGGCCGGCGTTCGGCGTCCTGGCGGACGGCCTGCAGGCGGTGGACCGGCTGGTGCGGGTGGACCAGAAGCCCATCGGCCGCACCCCGCGCTCCAACCTCGCCACCTACACCGGCCTGTTCGACGCGGTGCGCAAGCTCTTCGCGGCCACCGACGACGCGCGGCGGCACGGCTACAAGGCCGGGCGCTTCTCCTTCAACGTCGCGGGCGGCCGCTGCGAGACCTGCCAGGGCGAGGGCTTCGTCGCCGTCGAGCTGCTGTTCCTGCCCGGCACGTACGCCCCCTGCCCCACCTGCCACGGGGACCGCTACAACGAGGAGACCCTGTCGGTCCGTTACCGGGGGCGGAACGTCGCGGAGGTGCTCGGCATGAGCGTGGACGCGGCGGCGGAGTTCTTCACCGGCGTCCCCGCGGTCGCCCGCAGCCTGCGCACCCTCCAGGAGGTGGGGCTTGGCTACCTGCGGCTGGGGCAGCCGGCCACCGAGCTGTCGGGCGGCGAGGCGCAGCGGATCAAGCTCGCCTCCGAGCTGCAGCGCGGCCGCCGCGGGCACACCGTGTACCTGCTGGACGAGCCCACCACGGGCTTGCACCCGGCCGACGTGGAGCTGCTGATGCGGCAGTTGCACGAGCTGGTCGACGCCGGCCACTCGGTCTTCGTCGTCGAGCACGAGATGAGCGTCGTGGCGGGTGCCGACTGGGTCATCGACCTGGGCCCCGGCGGCGGGGACGCCGGAGGGAAGGTCGTCGCCACCGGGCGGCCCGCGGAGGTGGCCGGGGCCGGGGGCAGCCGTACGGCGCCCTACCTGGCGCGCCGGCTGACGGGCTGACCCTTCCCTCCGCGGTCCGCCCCCGGCTTCACACGGCCCGCCAGCCGCTCCAGCGCCGTACGGAGATCTCCACCACGGGCCCGGCGGGCGGACGGCGCGCGTACTGACCGTACTTGGCGGTCAGCAGGGCGACGCAGCGGGCGGCCGCTGCCGATCCGCAGGTCGGTCCGCCGGCCGGTTCTCCGACCGGGGGGAGGACGCGGGCCGTGCCGTCGGCGCGGGCCCACCACAGCAGCTCCCAGTCCTCGTCGTAGCGGTCGGCGAGCAGGCAGACCGACGGGTTGGCGTCGATGTTGGCCAGGCGTTTCAGGCGCGTGGTCCGTTTGGGTTTGTGGTCCACGGCCAGCGCGACCGTGTCGCCGTCCACGGCGAAGACCACCGGCACCAGGTGCGGCACACCGACGGCGTCGGCGGTGGCCAGGCGTGCGACGCGTGCCGCGGCGAAGCGCTCGCGTGCCTCGCCGCTCGTCAGGGCCGGCATCGGGTCCTCCCCTCGTCGGGGTCCCGCCGGGTCAGCGGAACCGGTCGGCCAGCGCGGCCAGTCCGTCCAGGTGCTCCAGGGTCTCCCGTTCGGGCAGCGTCGGCAGGTGGAGCAGCACCCGTTCGACACCGAGCCGCTGGTAGCCCTCGAGCTGCTCGGGGCCGCCGCGGACCCCGTACACCGTCACGGGCACGTCGCGTCCGGTGACCTCGTGCAGCCGCTCGATGCGCGGGCCGAGGTCGTCCGGCGCGTCACTGTTGGCGAGCCAGGCGTCGCCGAGCTCGGCGACCCGGCGGAACGCGCCCTCGCCGCCGCCGACGTAGATCGGCGGATGGGGCCGCCGTACCGGCTTGGGCCAGGCGAAGACGGGGTCGAAGTCGACGAACCGGCCGTGGAACTCGGCCCTGTCCGCGGTCCACAGCTCGCGGATGGCCCGCAGCCGTTCGTCGGTGAGCAGGCCGCGCGTGGCGGGGTCGGCGCCGTGGTTCCGCATCTCCTCGCGGTTCCAGCCGACGCCGACGCCGAAGACGGCACGGCCGTCGGAGACCAGGTCGAGGGAGGCCACCTCCTTGGCCGTGTGGATCGGGTCGCGCTGCGGGATCAGCGCGATCCCGGTGCCCAGCAGCAGACGCCGGGTGACGGCGGCGATCACGGAGAGGGCGACGAAGGGGTCGAGGGTGCGGTAGTACACCTCCGGCAGCTCGCCACCCATGGGGTAGGGGCTCTCGCGCTTGACGGGGATGTGGCTGTGCTCGGCGATGAAGACCGAGTCGAACGCCCGTTCCTCCAGGGCGGTGCCGAGCGGGGCGGGGCGGATGCCCTGGTCGGTGATGAAGGTGGAGATCCCGATGTACACGACGGCTCCGTGGGTTGCGACGAGCGGATGGCTCCTCTGTGCTGCCTACCCCGTCCGGGTGGCCGCGCGCCCACGACCACCCGGGAGGAGCATCGCGCCGGGTGTCCCTCAGCCGGCCGCCACCGGGCGCGCGGTCACCGGCGCCCGCTTGCGCCGGTGCAGTTCCACGGCGAGCGGCGCGGCGGTGAACACCGAGGACCAGGTGCCCACGGCGAGCCCGATGAGCAGGGCCAGCGCGAAGTCGGCCAGCGATCCCTCCCCCAGCACGGCGAGCGCGGCGAGGACGAACGCCGCCGCCCATCCCGGTGTTCACGGTGCGGGGCACCGTCTGCAGGACCGCCGCGTTGGCGACACGGGCGAAGGGGCGCCTCCGGTCGCGCCGGGTCAGTTCCCTGACCCGGTCGAAGACGACGACGGAGTCGTTGACCGAGTACCCGACGACGGTCAGCAGGGCCGCGACGAAGACGCCGTCGACGGGCTTGCCGAGCCAGGCGAACACCCCCACCAGGACGACGACGTCGTGCACCATGGCGACCACCGCCGCCGCGCCGAACGTCCACCGGAACCGGGCGGCCAGGTAAAGGAGTTGGGCGGCCAGGGCCACGGCGAGGGCGATGACGGCGCCGCGGCGCAGCTCCTTGCCGATGCCGGGCCCGACGGACTCGTCACGGAGTTTCTCCGCCTGCCCGCCGAGACCGCTGATCGTCGCGATGACGCGGTCCTCCTCCGGCTCGGTCAGGTCCGCGGTACGCACGGTGAGACGGTCGTCGCCCGAGGTCGGCACGACGGCCCGCGGGAACGCGGCACCGCCGAGGACCTCGCGTGCGCGGTCGGCGCTCACCGGCCGGTCCGTGGCGTACTCGATGAGCCGGCCACCGGTGAACTCGACCCCGAGGTCGGCACCCCGCACCAGCACGCCGGAACCCGCAAGGACGAGGACCGCCGCCGACACGGCGAGCCAGCGCCGTGGGCGCCGCATCAGGTCGGGGTCGCGGCGGGTGATCCGTTCCCGTACGGCGCCGATGCCCGCGATGCCGGACAGGTGCGGGCGCCGTCGGACGGAGCGGCGGGTGACGGCCGTTTCGGCGAGGGACCGGGTGATCACCAGCGCGCTGAGCATCGAACTGAGGACACCGATGCCGAGGGTGACGCCGAAGCCGCGCACCGGCCCGGACCCCAGGAAGAAGAGCAGCGCGGCGGCGATGAGGGTGGTGACGTTGGTGTCCGCGACCGCGCTGAAGGCCTTCCGGAACCCGGCGGTCAGCGCGGACCCCAGGCTGGCGCGGCGCCGTGCCGCGTACTCCTCACGGGCCCGGCCCGGATGGTGCTCGCCGACGTCGAGGCGGCCCTGGAGCGCATGCGCGAGGGGCGGTACGGGATCTGTCCGCTGTGCCGGGAGCCCATCCCGCTGAACCACCTGGTGGTCGTCCCCCAGGCCCGATACTGCGGCCGCTGCCTGCAGGCGCGGGGGGCCGAGTGATGAGCGCGCCGTGGCTGCCGGTGCGCCGGCAGACGGGCTTCGCCCTCGACCTGGGCAGTGCCCGCACGCGGGTCTGGGCCCTCGGCCGGGGCATGGTGCTCGACGTGCCCACGGTGACGTTCCCGGGCTCGGGCACCGTCCACCCCGTCCGCCGCGGCGTCATCGACGTCCCCGGCACCGCCCGGATGCTCGACCGGTTGCTCCGCCATCGGCTGCCCCGTCTCGGCCGCCCGCTGGTCGCGCTGACGGCGCCCGTCCTGGACGGCGTCGCCTACCGCGCGGCGGCCCGGGCCGCCGTGGAGGTCCTGCGGCCGCGCGCCGTCCTGACGGTGCCCACGGGGCGGGCCGTGGCCCTCGCGGCCCGCGAGGACCTGAACCGCCCGCTGCTCGTGGTGGACGTCGGCGCCCACCTCACGGAGACGGTCCTGCTGGTCGACGGCGCGGTGACCGACGCGCACCGCGCGGAGCTCGGCACCACCGGCCTCGACGCGGACCCCGGTGCCGCCGCACGCCTCGTCGACGCGCTGGTGGCCACCGTGGCGACCGTGCTGGAGGAGGACCGGACGGCGGCCGCGCCGGCCGCCCTGGCGCACGGCGTCCTCCTCGCCGGCGGGGGCGCACTGCGCCCCGAGGTCGTCTACCGTCTCGCGCGCCGGCTCGACGTCCCCGTCAAGGTGGTGCCGGCGCCGCACACCGCGGCGATGCGCGGCGCGGCCGAACTCCTGGGATCCGCCCGCCTCCACCCGTCGTTCACCGGCAACGTCCGCGCGCCGGTGCCGGAGTAGGAGCCGGCGCGGTCCACCGAGTTGCACCACCGGATGCGGGGTGGTGGCCTGAAGGGGTGTCGTGCCGGGGAGGCAGGGATGGCGACAGCGTCGATGCGTACGGTCCGGCTGTCCTCCAGGGACGTCCCCGCGCTCGGCCAGGGCACCTGGTACCTCGGTGCGGACCCGGGCCGCCGCCGCGAGGAGCTCGCCGCCCTGCGGCTCGGTGTGGACCTGGGCATGTCGATCGTCGACACCGCCGAGATGTACGGCGACGGCGCGGCGGAGGAACTGGTCGGGGAGGCGATCGCGGGACGCCGTGCCGAGGTGTTCCTCGTGAGCAAGGTGCTGCCGGACCACGCCGACCGCCGTGGCGTCGTCGCGGCCTGCGAGGCGAGTCTGCGACGGCTCCGCACGGACATCCTGGACCTGTACCTGCTGCACTGGCGGGGGCGGCATCCGCTGGAGGAGACGCTGGCCGGGTTCACCGAGCTGATGGCCGCCGGAAAGATCCGCACCTGGGGGGTCAGCAACCTGGACGCCGGGGACATGGCCGAACTGGTCTCCCTCCCGGGCGGTTCGGCCGTGGCGGTGGACCAGGTGCTCTACAACCTCACCCGGCGCGGCATCGAGTGGGACCTGCTGCCCTGGTGCCGGCGCAACCGGGCCGGAGTGATGGCGTACTCCCCCGTCGAGCAGGGCAGACTGCTGCGTTCCGCACCGCTGCTGGCCGTGGCGGACGGCCTCGGCGCCACGCCCGCCCAGGTGGCGCTGGCGTGGGTGCTGGAGCAGGGCGTGGCGGCGATCCCCCGCTCGGGGCGGCCCGAGCACGTGCGCGAGAACCGCGCCGCGGCGGACCTGCGGCTCCCCGCGGAAGCGCTGGCGGCGCTGGACGCCGCGTTCCCGCCGCCCCGCGGGCCCGTGCCGCTGGAGGTGCTCTGAGGGGTGCCGTGCCCGGTCAGGGGGCCGACGGCACGGGCGCGGGTACCGGTACGGGTGCGGCGAGGAGCCGTTCGATGCCCAGGTCGAGGGCGGCTTCCAGGTGCGTGAGCGAGCCCGTCGACATCAGGATCGAGACACCGCCCTGGATGCCCGCGAGGAGGGCGGCCGCGACACGGTCGGCGTCCAGCTCCGGTGAGATCTCCCGCTGCTCCTGCATGGCCCGGATGCCGGTGGTGATCTGGGCCTGCCACGAGGCGAGGAGTTCCCTGGTGACGGCCTGCGCGCCGGGCGTGGCGGGGCTCAGCTGCGAGATGAGCGTGCCGAGCGGGCACTGCTGCCCCTGCCGCCGGTAGCGGTCGACCACCGCGTCCCGCCAGTCGTACCAGGCCTGCCAGGAGGTGAGCGCGCCGAGGTGCGGCTGCTGGTCGGCCAGGACCCGGCCGGCCTCGTGCCGGGCCACGGCGAGCAGCAGCTCCTCCTTGCCGCCGGGGAAGTAGTGGAAGAGCTGGCTCTTGCTGGTGGCCGTGCGGGCGCGGATGTCGTCCAGGGTGGTCTCGACCGCGCCTCGCTCGCGGATCTCCTCCGCGGCCCCCTCGACGATGCGCTGCCGGGTGGCGGCGCCCTTGGCCGTCAGTCGTGCTGCCATGCCTCCATCCTGCCACTTTCTGGACTTGCAGGTCCAATTTCCGGGTGGCACCTTGGCCGTTCCCAGCCGGTTCACGGAGAAAGGTGCGGAAACATGACCCAGCGACTCACCGGGCGGACGGCCCTGGTCACCGGTTCCACCACGGGCCTCGGCGCCGCCATCGCGGCGGCCCTGGCCGCCGAGGGCGCGTTCGTCGTCGTCAGCGGACGCGACGCGGCCCGCGGTGCCGACGTCGTGGCACGCATAGAGAAGGACGGCGGCTCGGCGGCGTTCGTCGGCGCCGACCTGTCGGGCGGCGCCGACGCGGTCGGCCGCCTCGCCACCGACGCGCTCGCGGCGGCCGGCGGCCGGATCGACGTCCTCGTCAACAACGCGGCGCTCCTGCTCACACCGACGCCCACCGCCGAGGTCCCGCAGGAGACCGTCGACCAGGCCCTGGCGGTGAGCGTGCGGTCGGTGTTCCTCCTCACCGGCCTGCTGGCGCCGCCCATGGCCGAGCGCGGCCACGGCGCCGTGGTCAACCTGGGGTCCATCAACGGCATGCGGGGCATGGCGCATTCGGCGCTCTACAGCATGACCAAGGCGGCCGTGCACTCGCTCACCATGTCGTGGGCCGCGGAGTACGGACCGCACGGGGTCCGGGTCAACACCGTGGCCCCCGGTCCCACCCTGACGGAGAAGGTCGCGGCGATGGAGGAGCACCTGACCCCGATCATCGCGCGCATGCCCGCGCGCCGCGCCGGCGACCCGGCGGAGGTGGCATCGGCCGTCGTGTTCCTGGCGAGCGACGAGGCCTCGCAGATCCACGGCGCCACGCTCACCGTCGACGGCGGGTTCACCGCGGTGTAGCGACCGGCCGCCGACGGGTGACCGCGTCCGGTGCTTGCCACAATGAGGGCATGACCAGCGCCGGTCGCTACGGTGAGCGCTTCTTCCGCCCGGAGGACGCCGGCGAGGGCGACCGCATCGACCTCGCCGCCGCCACGTACGACGACACCACCCTCGCCCGCCTGCGACAGCTCGGGGCCGGCCCCGGGTGGCGCTGCCTGGACGTCGGCGCCGGCACGGGCACGGTGGCGCGCAGACTGCTGCGCGAGGCCGCGGTCAGCGAGGTGCTCGCGGTCGACCGGGACGTACGGTTCCTGGCGGCACGTCCGACGCCGGGCCTCACGGTGCGGCAGGCGGACGTCACCGTGGACGACCTCCCGCCGGGGCGGTTCGACCTCGTCCACGCGCGGTTCGTGCTGATGCACCTGCCGTCGCCGGAGCGGATGATCGCCACGCTCGGCGGCCTGCTCGCCCCCGGCGGCGTCCTGGTGGTCTGCGACGCCGTGGACCTGACCACCGCCGCCGCCCCCGGCACCCCGTACACGCTGGCCATGCGGGCGATGTGGCGGGGGCTGCGCGACACCGTCGGCACCGACGTCTCACGGGTGCCGCGCTACCCCGGGATGCTCAGGGCGGCCGGCCTCCGGTCGGTCGCGGCGGAGATCCACGTTCCGCCGCTCCTGCCCGGCAGCACGATCAGCCGGTTCTGGGCGGAGACCTGGCACCGGACCCGGTCCACCATGATCGCCACCGGTCTCGTCGACGACACCCTCGTCGACGAGGCCCTGCGCTACCTGGACTCCCCCCAGTGCGCAGACCTGTCCCCCGGCATGCTCACGGCCTGGGGCCGGTCGCCGCCCTAGGCGTGCCGCCGGGCACCGGCAGACGGCGTGACGCCACCCATGGGCGCAGGGAGCATCACCCGTCCGGCCCCCGGTGGCGTGCGAGCGCGCGGGCCCACGACGAGGCTGGGCAATGGTGTAGTTGGAGGGCTCCGACTCTCCCCGTTCGAGCCCTCATCGCCATGAGTCGGGCCCCTGCCGCAACGGCGCGGCGGGGGCCTGCGGCATGCCCGGGCGCCCCTCCGCCGTGAGCGCTGACCGCAGTCGGCGCGCTTCGGCGACCACACTCCGGATCGACGAACTCGCCACTGCGGAAGACGAAGAGCCCACCGAGTGACTGCCCGGAGTACCGCTACCCAGCCGGCGCGGCCGACCAGCCCCTGCACTGCGGGCCGCATCATTCGGCGAGGTCAGCCGATCTCGCACCCCGCAGTCACACCTTCACGAGCTGTACGTGCGGTTCTCTCCACGGCGGTCCGGCTTTACCAGCCGCGCCTCCAGGACACCGATCCCGGAGTCGTCGGCTGCGCGCCTCGTGCCGTCGCGATCGAAGCCCGCTCGTTCGTAGAACCGCATCGCCAGAGCGTTCGGAACGTACGCGTACACGCACAACGGACCGTAGCCGCGGCCCTCGAGGTCGGCCACCGAGTGTGCGAAGAGCCGGCGGCCCAGGCCGGTGCCGATGCGGTCGGGTTCGACGTAGAGGCCGTAGACTTCGGCGGCGCAGGGTCCCAGGTCCGAGTCCTGGTCCTGATCGGCCGGGCCGGTCCGGCAGAACCCGGCTACTGCGTCGCCTTGCTGTACGACCCACAGGCGGTGCTCGTCCGGGAGTTCGGCCAGGTAGTCGGCCCAGTCCTCGGCGTCGCTCACAGGGTCGAGCCCGTCGAGGAATTCCGGGCTCATGAAACCAGCGTACGCCGCTCTCCACGCACGGACCTTCAGTGCGCCGATGGTCCGTGCGTCCTCGGGAACGGCAGTGCGGATCATGGGCCGATCATAGGTACGGGTCGGTGTCCGATGCCCGGCGATTCCCTGACCCGAAGGGCTTGTTGCCGGGTACCGGGCCGCTGGAGTCATACCAGCCTGCGACCTCGGCGTCCTGTTGCGAAGCGGAAGGCAGAGTCCCCAGAGCCGGGGTGCTGGGGATGGACCATGCCGGAGGCCGCATCCACCGGTACGCCCGCGCCTGCGGGGTGCACCCGCGTTGAGCCCGGCCTCGCTGACCTCGCCGCGGACCGCGCCGCGAACGCATTGAAGTCCAGGTCTACGTCGAGCCGTTCGTCCGGGCAGCGAACTTCGCCTGCGGTGACCCGGGCGAGGTGAACTCGTCGCCCCCGTTCACCGCCTGATGATGCGCTCGCGGCACATCGCTCAATCGCGTCCAGCCCGCGTCCCATTACGCCCCTGCCCCGATCATCCACCAACGGCGCCCGCCAAGTCCCCCGGCACCAGGGAGAACACGACGAGGTCGACGCGGCCGGTGTGCACGAACCCCGCGTTGCGCAGGACGCCTTCACGGCGCAGGCCGGCCTTCGCGGCAACGCGCTGGGAGGCGGTGTTGCCCGTCGCCGCGCGGAGTTCCAGGCGCTGGAAGCCCTGTTCGGCCAGCAGCCAGGTCGCGAGGACCCGGGTCGCCTCCGTGGCGATGCCGCGTCCCCTCGCCCAGGGGGAGACCCAGTAACCGACCTCGCTCGTCAGTGCCCGCCAGTCGGTCCGTTTCAGGCCGACGGTGCCCACCAACCGCCCGCCGTCCGCTTCGGTGACGGCGAAGTGGATGCCGTCGCCGGACTCGCGCAGGGCGTGCGAGACCGTCGTACACCAGGCCGTCGCGTCGTCGAGCGTGTAGGGGCGGGGCAGGGGCAGCCACCGCTGGGTGTGGGGGTCCTCACAGCTGGCCCGGGTGTCTTGGGCGTCGTCCGGGGTGAACGGGCGCAGGAAGAGCCGTTCGGTGCGCAGGACCGTGTCCGGGAACACATCCGTCTCCGTCGTCGTCTCCGTCCGCCGCCCGCGGCCGGGTTGGGCAGACGCTAGCAGCACGCCGCGCCCTACCGGCACCCCCGCAGGGGCCGTGACGCACTGTCACAGCTCGCTCCCTGCGTGGTGACGGTGCACCGCGGCGACATTTCGGACCTATCGTCTCATTTACCACACATAACTCCCCAACTGAGAGTAGGCCCTTGACACTCCGCCCCCCGAGGTTCATGGTTCCTCACATCGCTCGTTTAAACCGGTTCAAACGCGAGGTGACGAGAGCCTTTCGCGTTGGTTGCCCCGGTATGCGAGTGCAAGAACGTGCTGCCTCCGGCGCCGAAGGTGCCGCCGGACGGTGTGCCCCTCGGGGTACGCCGGCCGACGGGACCCGCGGATGCGGATGTGGCGCCCTTCCGCCGCCGTACACGGAGAGTCCGCATGGCCAGACGCCCCACGATCGCCGATGTCGCCCAGCTGGCGGGTGTGTCCAGGGCGACGGTCTCCTTCGTCCTCAACGACCGCCCCGGCGTGGCCGCCGCGACCCAGGAACGGGTCCGCGCGGCGGCCGAGAAGCTGGGCTGGACGCCGAGCCGCAGCGCCCGCGCGCTGTCGACCGGGCGGGCCAGGGCCGTCGGCCTGGTCCTGACCCGCGAGCCCGACCTGATCGGCACCGACCCCTTCTACCCGGCCTTCATGGCGGGCATCGAGTCCGTCATATCCGAGTCCGGTGACGGCCTCATGCTGCACGTGACGGGCCCCCGCAACGAGATGGACACCTACCGCCGCCTGGTGGACGACCAGCGCGTGGACGGGGTGTTCCTCACCGACCTGCGCGTGGGCGACCCCCGCCCCGCGCTGCTGCGGGAACTGGGCCTGCCCGCCGTGGCCGTCGGCGCCGACGACGGTGTCGAGGGGATCGCCACCGTGAACCTGGACGACCGGCCGGTGGTCGCGGGCGCCGTCCACCACCTCGTCGGACTCGGCCACCGCCACATCGCCTACGTCGCGGGCCCCGAGGAGTACCTGCACGCCCAGCGGCGGCTGGGCGCCTGGCGGGACGCGCTCGCGGAGGCGGGCCTGCCCCCGGGCCCGGTACTGCCGGGCGGCTTCACCGCCGAGGGCGGCGCGCTCGCGACGCAGGCCCTGATCACGCGGGGCGACCGGCCCACCGCCATCGTGTACGCCAACGACCTGTCTGCCACCGCCGGCATGGCGGTCGCGCAGGAGGCCGGCCTGCGGCTGCCCGACGACCTGTCGGTGGTCGGCTTCGACGACGTACCGCTGGCCTCCTGGACCAGACCCTCGCTCACCACCTGCCGTGCCGACGCCGCCACCTGGGGCCGCGCCGCCGCACTCGCCCTGATCGAGACGATCGAGCAGGGCACCACCCCGCACGTGGAACTGGACCCGGCCGCGCTCATGGTGCGCGGCTCCACGGGCCCGGCTCCCGCCGGAACCGCACGCCCCTGAACGCGCGCCCGACGCGCCCACGACGTTCTCCGCTCCCCGGAGGGCCGTCACCGAGGCAGGACGACGCCCCGGAACGGCCTCTCCCCACCCCTTGAGAACCCGGAGCCACCGCAATGAAGAAAACCCTCCTGACCGTCCTCTCGGCCGTCGCCCTGACCGTGCCCCTCGCGGCGTGCGGCAGCGGCGGGTCGGACTCCGCCGGGGGCGGCGACGCCGCCCACGGGCCGATCACGGTCTGGTACTCCAACAACGCCCAGGAGGTCGCCTGGGGCAAGAGCATGGTCGCGTCCTGGAACTCCGCCCACCCCGACGAGAAGGTGAAGGCGCAGGAGATACCGGCGGGCAAGAGCTCCGAGGAGGTCATCGGCGCGGCCATCACGGCGGGCAACGCCCCGTGCCTGATCCTCAACACCGCCCCCGCGGCCGTGCCCGGCTTCCAGAAGCAGGGCGGCCTGGTGGCCCTGGACGACTTCCCGGGTGGGGAGGCGTACCTCAAGGCGCGGACCGGCGACCGGCTCTCGCAGTACGCGTCGCCCGACGGCAAGCACTACCAGATGCCCTGGAAGAGCAACCCCGTCATGATCTTCTACAACAAGGACCTGTTCAAGAAGGCCGGGCTCGACCCCGAGCACCCCAAGCTCTCCACCTACCAGGACTTCCTGACCACCTCGCGTGCCCTGGTGAAGGGCGGTGCGCACGCCGCCATCTGGCCGGCGCCCACCTCCGAGTTCTACCAGTCCTGGTTCGACTTCTACCCGCTCTTCGCGGCCCAGACCGGCAAGCAGCTCGTCGAGGACGGCAAGGCCCAGTTCGCCTCGCCCGACGGCGTCAAGGCCGCCGAGTTCTGGAAGACGTTGTACGCGGACCACCTGGCCCCCAACGAGCAGTACAACGGGGACTCCTTCGCCGACGGCAAGTCCGCCATGGCGATCGTCGGCCCGTGGGCCGTCTCCGTCTACGGCGACAAGGTCAAGTGGGGCGCCGTGCCGGTGCCCACCGCGACCGGCATCGAGGCCAAGGGCACCTTCAGCGACGAGAAGTCCATCGGCATGTTCACCGCGTGCAAGAACAAGGGCACGGCCTGGGACGTGCTGAAGTTCGCCACCAGCAAGGAGCAGGACGGCAAGCTGCTGGAGGCCACCGGCCAGATGCCGATGCGGCAGGACCTCCAGGCCGCGTTCCCCGACTACTTCGCCTCGCACCCGGACTACAAGACCTTCGCCGAGCAGGCCGACCGCACCGTCGAGGCCCCGAACGTGCCGAACTCCGTCGAGATCTGGCAGACGTTCCGCGACGCCTACACCAAGTCCGTGATCTTCGGGAAGGGCGACGTCGAGAGCGCCTTCCGCGAGGCCGCGGGCAAGGTCGACGGCCTGGCGAAGCAGTGAGTCACGGCCATGTCCTCCACGCACCATGACGTCCTCCGCCCCGGGTCCGCCCGGGGCGGGGCCCGCCCCCGGGCCGACCGCGAGCCGCGGCCGCGCCGGCTGCGGTTCGCGGGCCGGCAGCCGATCGGCCTGGCCTTCGTCTCCCCGTACCTGATCTACCTGGCCGCGATCTTCCTGTACCCGCTCGGCTTCGCGGTGTGGATCTCCTTCCACGACTACTTCTTCGCCGCGCCGGGCGCCCAGGTGGACCGTCCCTTCGTGGGGCTGGCCAACTACACGGCCGTCCTGACCGATCCGGCCGTGTGGCGTTCCTTCGGCAACATCGCGGTCTTCCTGGTCATCAACGTGCCGCTGACGGTGGCGGCGTCGCTCGTGCTCGCCACCGCCCTCAACTCCAAGCTGCGGGCGCGCACGTTCTTCCGCACCGCCTACTACGTCCCGTACATCACCGCCAGCGTCGCCGTCGTCGGTGTGTGGCTCTTCCTGTTCAACTCCAACGGCCTGGTCAACAAGGCGCTCGGGCCGCTCGCGCCGGACCCGTCGTGGCTGGTCAACTCGCACCTCGCGATGCCGACCATCGCGCTGTTCGTCGCCTGGAAGCAGCTCGGCTTCTTCATCGTGCTCTACCTGTCGGCGCTGCAGAACGTGCCCGGCGAGCTCTACGAGTCGGCCGCGCTCGACGGCGCGGGCAAGGTGCGGATGTTCTGGTCCATCACCGTCCCTGCGGTGCGCACCGCGACGCTGCTGGTGCTGGTCATGGCGACGGTGACGGGCGCGAACCTGTTCACCGAGCCCTACCTGCTGACCAGCGGCGGCGGACCCGACGGCGCCACCACCTCACCGGTGCTGCTGATGTACCAGCGCGGTCTGCAGCAGGGCCACCCGGACGAGGCCGCGGCGATCGGCGTGATCCTCGTCGTGCTGATCACCGGGATCTCCCTCCTCTACCGCCGTCTGCTGGAGAGGGACTGACATGGCCGACGCACACGCCCCCTCGCTCCCGCGCCGCTCGGCGCACCACAGGCCGCACACGCACTCGCGCGCCCGCCGGATCCTGTCGCGGCTGGCCCTGCTCACCGGGGCCTTCGCCTTCCTCTTCCCCTTCTACTACATGCTCATCGGCTCCCTGCAGCGCGAGCCGGACAGCAGCCCCGCCGGCGCCTTCCCGCAACCGGGGAACCTCTCCCTGCACAACTACGCGGAGATCAACTCGGCCATCTCGCTCGGCCGTTCCCTGATCAACTCCGGGATCTTCACCGGCGGCGTCATCGTCTGCACCACCGTCTTCGGCCTGCTGGCGGGGTACGCCCTGGCCCGGCTCCACTTCCGGGGCAAGGGCTCCACCTTCGCCCTGGTGCTGCTGGTGCAGGTCATCCCGTTCCAGCTGCTGATGATCCCGCTGTACGTGCTGATCGTCCGCGACTACGGCCTGGCCGACTCCTACATCGGGATCATCCTGCCGTTCGCGATCAACACCAGCGCGGTCTTCATCTTCCGGCAGTTCTTCCTGCAGCTGCCGCAGGCGATGTTCGAGGCCGCGCGCATCGACGGCGCGGGCGAGCTGCAGATCCTGTTCCGGATCGCGATCCCGCTGTGCAGGCCGGCGCTCGCCTCCGTGGTGCTGCTGAGCTTCACAGGGCCGTGGAACGAGTTCCTGTGGCCGTTCCTGGTCACCAAGGAGCAGGACATGCAGCCGCTGGCGGTGTCCCTGGCCAACTACATCAGCACGGTCTCCTCCGCCGCCGCCAACCCGTTCGGCGCCATCCTCGCCGGTGCCTGCGTACTGGCCGCGCCCGCGGTGGCCCTCTACCTCGTCTTCCAGAGCCGCTTCACCTCCACCGACCTCGATTCCGCCACGAAGGGCTGAACTCGCCGTGAACGACCGCACCACCAGCACCGCCCGTACCACCGGCTCCAGCAGTTCCGTGCCCTACCGCCTGACCCGCGTCGGCGTCGTGATGTCGCCGCTGGCCGGCGAGGCCAACGAAGCCGAGGGCGTGCTCAACCCCGCGTCCGGCCGTACCCCGGACGGCACCCTGCACCTGCTGCCCCGCCTCGTCGCGGAGGGCAACGTCTCCCGCGTGGGCCTGGCCGAGGTCGTGATCGAGGACGGCGTGCCCACCGGCGTCGAGCGCCGCGGCGTCGTCCTCGCCCCCGACGCCGGCTGGGAGCGCGGCAAGAACAACGCCGGCGTGGAGGACCCGCGCACGACGTGGATCGAGGCGCTCGGGCTGCACGTCATGTCGTACGTCGCCTACGGCCCGCTCGGCCCCAAGCCGGCGCTGGCCGTCTCGAAGGACCTGGTCACCTGGGAGCGCCTGGGCCCGATCCAGTTCGCCTACCAGGCCGACCTCGACACCGACCTCAACCTCTTCCCGAACAAGGACGTGGTGCACTTCCCCGAGCCCGTCCCGGGCCCGGACGGCGAGCCCGCCTTCGCCATGCTGCACCGCCCGATGTGGGACCTGGGCTGGTTCCGTCCAGGGGAGGGCGTCCACCTGCCGGCCGGCGTGACCGACGAGCGCCCCGGCATCTGGATCTCCTACGTCCCGGTGGCCGAGGTGGAGAAGGACCTCAGCGCCCTGGCCCGCCCCCGTGACCACCGTCTGGTCGCGCTGTCCGAGCACCCCTGGGAAGAGCTCAAGATCGGCGCCGGCCCGGCACCGATCCGCGTCGAGGAGGGCTGGCTGCTCATCCACCACGGCGTGTCCGGCACCATCGACGACCCCTTCGCCCAGCAGCAGAAGGTCAGCTACGCGGCGGGCGCCATGATCCTCGACCCGCAGGACCCGGCCCGGATCCTGGCCCGCACCGACGAGCCTCTCATGGAGCCGGAGACGGAGGAGGAGCGTTCCGGCACCGTGCCGAACGTCGTCTTCCCGACCGCGATCGAGGAGATCGACGGCGTGCGCTACGTCTTCTACGGCATGGCCGACGCCCACATCGGCGTCGCCCGCCTGGACCGTGCCGAGTGACCACGCTCGGTCTGGGCCTGGCCGGCTGCGGCGCGTTCGGCGCCTACCTGCTGGACGCCGTGGCCGACCTGCCCGGCGTACGCGTCGTGGCGTGCGCCGACCCCGACGGTGACCGTGCCGCCGCCCTCGCGCGGCGGCACGGCGCCACCGTCGCCGCCGACGCCGCGGCGCTGGCCGGCCTGCGCGGGGTGGACGTCGTGGCGATCGCCACTCCCCCGGCCACCCACGCGGAACTCGCCGTCGGCGCGCTGCGCGCGGGCCGGCACGTGTTCTGCGAGAAGCCGCTGGCCGTGACGCTGGAGGACGCCCTGCGGGTGGAGGCCGAGGCCGAACGCTCCGCCGGCGTCCTCGTCGTCGACCACGTCCTGCGCTACAACCCCGTCCTGCGGATGCTCGAGCGGCTGCGTGAGGAAGGGCTGCTGGACCCGCTGGTGCGCTTCGCCTTCGAGAACGACGCCGCCGACGAGGACCTGGGCCCCGGCCACTGGTTCTGGGACCCCGCCCACAGCGGCGGCATCCACGTCGAGCACGGCGTGCACTTCTTCGACGCCGCCCGCGCCCTCATGGGCAGCGAGCCCGTCGAGGTGCACGGCACGGCCGTGCGCCGCGAGGGCGGCCCGGTCGACATCGTCGTGGCCACCGCCACCCACCCCGGCGGCGCCGTCGCCACCCACACCCATTCCTTCACCCACGCCCATCGCGCCGAACGGCAGTTGATGCGCCTGGACTACGGATTCGCCGAGGCCCGGGTCACCGGCTGGATCCCGACCCACGCGACGGTCACGGCCTGGACGGACGAGCAGGGCGCCCGCCGCTGGGAGGACCTGCCCTCGCGTGCCGCCGCGCTGCTGGCCGTACCGGGGCTGCGGCCGCACGGCGAGGAGCGGATCACCGTCACGGTGGAACGCGACGCGGGACCGGCGGCGCCCGCCCGCGGCCGCGGTGCGGAGCGGAGCGTCCCGCACCGGGTGACCTGCGTGGTCGACCTGGGCGGAGAGGCGCGCAAGCAGCACGTGTACGCCGAGAGCGTGCGCGCCGCCTTCACCGACCTGCTGCGCTGCGCGACCGAGGGCGGCACCCCGGTGGCCGACGCGCGGTCCGGGCGGACCGCGGTCGCGGTGGCCGAGGCCGCCACGCGTTCCGCGGAGACCGGCCGCACCCTGCCGGTCCCGTCCGGCCCGACAGGAGCATGAGGAGCACCGTGAGCACCACCATTCCCGCACCGGACACGCCCTGGTGGCGGGACGCGGTCTGCTACGAGATCCACCCGCGCGCGTTCGCCGACGGCGACGGGGACGGCGTCGGCGACCTCGCCGGCGCCGCCGCCCGCCTGGACCACGTGGCCCGGCTGGGGGCGGACGCGGTGTGGATCACCCCGTTCTACCCGTCCCCGCTGGCCGACGGCGGCTACGACATCGCCGACCACACCGCCGTCGCCCCCGACCTCGGCACCGACGCGGACTTCGACGCCTTCGTCGCGCGCGCCCACGGCCTGGGGCTGCGGGTCCTGATCGACCTCGTCCCCAACCACACCTCCGACACGCACCCCTGGTTCCGGGAGGCGCTCGCGGCCGGCCCGGGGAGCGCGGCGAGGGACCGCTACCTCTTCCGCACCGGACGCGGCGCGGACGGTGAACTCCCCCCGAACGACTGGGAGTCCGCGTTCGGGGGTCCGGCGTGGACCCGTGTGCCCGCACCGGACGGCGGCCCGGGCGAGTGGTACCTGCATCTGCACGCGCCCGAGCAGCCGGACCTCAACTGGCGCCGGCCGGAGGTCGTCGCCGACTTCGAGCGGATCCTGCGGCACTGGCTCGACCGCGGCGTCGACGGTTTCCGCATCGACGTGGCCCACACCCTCTTCAAGGCCCCGGGCCTGCCCGACGCCGGACCCGGGCAGCACCAGGACGTCCTGCGCAACCACCTGCTGCCGTACCACGACCAGGAGGAACTGCACCCGCTGTTCCGTTCCTGGCGTCGGCTGCTGGACACCCATCCGGCACCGCCCGGCGCGGTCCCCCCGGGGCAGCGCGTGATGGTGGCCGAGGCCGCCGTGTTCGAACCGGCCCGGCTGGCCCGGTACGTCAGCCCCGGCGAGATGCAGCAGGCCTTCAACTTCGCCTTCCTGGAGTCCCCTTGGGACGGGAGGGAGATGCGCGCGGTCATCGGGCGGTCCGTCGCGTCGATGCGGGCCGTCGGGGCACCGGTCACCTGGGTCCTGTCCAGCCACGACGCGGTCCGCCCGGTCACCCGCTACGGCGGCGGGCAGCGCGGCCGGCGCCGTGCCCGGGCCGCCGCGCTGCTCATGCTCGCGCTGCCCGGCGCCGCGTACGTCTACCAGGGCGAGGAACTGGGGCTGCCGCAGGCCCACGTGCCGGACGAGCGGCTGCGTGATCCCCTCTGGGAGCGTTCCGGCCACCGCGAGCGCGGCCGCGACGGCTGCCGGGTGCCGCTGCCCTGGGAGGGCCCGGCGGCTCCTTACGGTTTCAGCAGCGCCCCCGCCGAGGCCTGCTGGTTCCCGCAGCCCGACGACTGGGCGGACCTGACGGTCCGGGCCCAGGAAGACGACCCCGCCTCGATGCTCGCCCTGTACCGCTCCGCGCTGCGGCTGCGCCGCGCCGCGCCGGTCCCGGCGGAGGCGGCGCCGGTTCCGCAGGGGCCCGCGGACGGTTCCTGGTTCGCCTTCGACCGCGCGCCGGGGCTGCGGTGCCTGACCAACTTCGGCCCGGATCCCCTGGCCCTCGCGGAGGGGGACGAGGTGCTGCTGGCCAGCACCCCGCTCGACGGCCGCTCGGTGCCCGCGGACACCACCGTGTGGCTCCGCCCCGCCGGGACCACGACCGGGGTCACGTCCTAGGCCGGCAGTCCCAGGGCGGACCGGGACTCGCGGGGGCACGGGGACGTGCGTCCGCGCTCCCGCCGCCGGGCGTCGTCGGCCGCGATCCCCGGCCTCACTGCATCCGGGGAAGCGACTCCAGCGGCTTGAGGTCGGCGTGCTGCGCGGTGGCGACCAGCGCCTGCACCATCACGGACTCGGGATCGCGGCGGAAGGCGACCAGCCCTATCTCGGCAGCCCGGGCGGGCTCCACCATCGGGACCGCCCGCACCCCGGGCGGCACTCCCAGGGCATGGATCCACGCCAGAGGGGCGATCCCGGCCCATCGCCCGGGCACGACGTGGGCGATCAGCGAGGCGAACGAGTCGGTCTCCACCCTCGCCGTCGGTTCGGCCCCGGCCGCGGCGAAGAGGGCGTCCATGGTGCGCCGTCCCCGCATGGTCGAGGTGAGCAGGCACAGTGGCAGGGCCGCCGCCTCCGCCCAGGTCGCCGTGGCGCCGCCGGCCGGGGCCCACGAGGCGTCGGTGAGCAGTGCGTACTTCTCCCGGTACAGCGGCACGGTGCGAAAGGCGGCACGCACCTCGTCGTCCAGGTAGGTGACGGCGGCGTCGAGGGTGAAGTCCCTGAGCATCGTGAGGATGTCACTCGACGTCAGGTCGTTCACGATGTGCGCGGTGAGCAGCGGGTGCCGCGTGCACAACGGGTCGACCAGGCGCGGCACGGCGGTGGCCGCGCTGGGCACGACGCCGATGCGGATGCGGCCGCTCAGTCCGGTGCGCATGGCGGCGACCTCGCCCTCCATGGCATCCCGGTCGGCCAGGATCTGCCGCGCCCACACCACGACGCGCTCGCCCTCGGCGGTGAGGCCGTCGAACCGCCGGTCCCGCTGGATCAGCGGGACCCGCATCTCCTCCTCCAGCTTGCGGATGCCCTCGGACAACGAGGGCTGGGACACCCCGCAGCTCTGCGCGGCACGGGCGAAATGCCCCTCCTGCGCCAGGGCCACCAGGTATTCGAGCTGCCGGAAGAGCACGGCTGAGCACCTCTCAGGATTCCACCGGCCGGGAGACGCGTCGGACCTGTTCCCGGGTTCCGAGCTGTATACCAAGTCGCTCCCGGCGGGCCGACGGCGCCCGCCTCCGCGAAGTGCCCGGAGCGCCCGTGTTCCCAGTGAACCGGTGAGTGCCGTGCGCGGCGAGTCGAGGATGCGGTCACGCCGGCACCGGGCGCGGAACGGGTGCCGCCCGGACGGGCGGCACCCCTCGCGCACGGCCGGGCGACGCTCCGCGTCAGGCGACGGGCTGGGCCACGCGCAGCCGCTCGGCGCCGGTGTACACGTTCGCCGAGCGGCCGCGCAGGAAGCCCACCAGGGTCATCCCCGTCTCTTCGGCCAGGTCCACAGCGAGGGAGGACGGCGCGGACACCGCGGCCAGCACCGGGATGCCCGCCATGGCCGCCTTCTGCACGAGTTCGAAGGACGCCCGCCCGCTGACCATGAGCACGGTGCCCCGCAGCGGCAGCAGCCCCTCCTGCAGCGCGTGGCCGACCACCTTGTCGACGGCGTTGTGACGGCCCACGTCCTCACGCAGGCACAGCATCTCGCCGTCCGTCGTGAACAGCCCGGCGGCGTGCAGCCCGCCCGTGCTGTCGAAGACCCGCTGCGCCGCCCGCAGCCGGTCGGGGAGGGTGAAGAGCACCTCGGAGTCGATCTCCGCGTCGTCGCCCGCCACGCTCCAGCGCTGCGTGGTCCGCACCGCGTCCAGGCTCGCCTTGCCGCACAGACCGCAGGAGGAGGTGGTGTAGAAGTTGCGCTCCAGGGAGAGGTCGGGCAGGCGCACGCCAGGGGCCAGGACGACGTCGACGACGTTGTAGGTGTTGCCGCCGTCGTCCGTGGCACCTGCGCAGTAGCGGATGCCCAGCACGTCGTCCGGACCGTGGATGACGCCCTCGCTGACGAGGAAGCCCACCGCGAGGTCGAAGTCGCTGCCGGGGGTGCGCATGGTGACCGTCAGCGCGCGGCCGCCGACCCGGATCTCCATCGGCTCCTCGGCGGCCAGCGTGTCCGAGCGGTGCCCGGGCACCCCGTCCCTGATCCGCAGCACCCGCCGCCGCGCGGTCACCCGGCCCATGCCGCCGCCTCCAGTCGTACGACGACGGCCTTGGAGGTGGGGCAGTTGCTGACGTCCGCGACGCTGTCCAGCGGGACCAGGACGTTGGTCTCCGGGTAGTAGGCGGCGGCCGACCCCCGGGAGGTGGGGTAGGGCACCAGGCGGAAGGACTCGGCCCGGCGCTCGCTGCCGTCGGTCCAGATGCTCACCAGGTCCACCATCTGCATCTCGGTGAGCCCCAGCGCCGCGATGTCCTCGGGGTTGACCATGACGACCCGGCGTCCGCCCTGGATGCCGCGGTAGCGGTCGTCCATGGCGTACGGGATGGTGTTCCACTGGTCGTGCGACCGCAGGGACTGCAGGATGAGGTGGCCCTTCGGCGCCCGCGGCATCTCGAAGTCGTTGCGGGTGAAGACGGCCTTGCCGCTCGGCGTCCTGAAGGTCATCGCGTTCACCGGGTTCGGCAGCTGGAAGCCGCCCGGTTCGGCGACGCGCCGGTTGAAGTCCGCGAACCCCGGGACGACCCGGGAGATCCGGTCCCGGACGGTGCCGTAGTCGGCCTCGAACTCCTCCCAGCCGATCGCCGGGGAATCGTCGAGGGTGGCCCGGGCCAGCCGGGAGATGATCGCCACCTCGCTCAGCAGGTCGGGGGAGGCGGGCGCCAGCTTGCCGCGGGAGGCGTGCACCATGCTCATGGAGTCCTCGACGGTGACGAACTGCTCGCCGCCCGCCTGGACGTCCCGGTCGCTGCGGCCCAGGGTGGGCAGGATCAGTGCGGTGTCACCGCACACGGTGTGCGAGCGGTTGAGCTTGGTGGAGATGTGCGCCGTCAGCCGGCAGCGGCGCATCGCCCGCTCCGTGACGTCGCTGTCGGGGGTCGCCCGGACGAAGTTCCCCGCCACCCCGAGGAAGAACTTCGCCTCGCCGTCGCGCATGGCACGGATGGCGTCGACGGAGTCGTGGCCGTGCTTGACGGGGGGTGTGAAGCCGAACTCCCGTCCCAGGGAGTCGAGGAAGCTCTGCGGCATCTTCTCCCAGATGCCCATGGTGCGGTCGCCCTGGACGTTGCTGTGGCCACGCACCGGGCACGCCCCGGCGCCGGGCTTGCCCAGGTTGCCGCGCAGCATCAGGAAGTTGACGATCTCGCGGATGGTCGGCACACCGTGCTTCTGCTGCGTGACACCCATGGCCCAGCAGACGATGACGCTCTTGGCGGCCAGGACGCGCTCGTGGACCTGCTCGATCTCCTCACGCGTCAGGCCGGTGGCCGTCAGCACGTCGTCCCACGACGTCTTGCGCGCGTGCTCGGCGAACTCCTGGAAGCCCGTGCTGTGCTCGCGGATGAAGTCGTGGTCCAGGACCGTACCGGGAGCGGCGTCCTCGGCCTCCAGGAGCAGGAGGTTCAGCGCCTGGAAGAGGGCGAGGTCGCCACCCGCGCGGATGTGGAGGAACTGGTCGGCGATGACCGTGCCGCGCCCGATGACGCCGCGCGCCTTCTGCGGGTGCTTGAACCGCATCAGCCCGGCCTCGGGGAGGGTGTTGACGGCGACGACGCTTCCGCCGCCCCGCTTGGTCTCCTCCAGTGCGGACAGCATGCGCGGGTGGTTGGTGCCGGGGTTCTGTCCGACGACGAAGATCAGGTCGGCCTCGTGGATGTCGTCGAGGCTGACGGTGCCCTTGCCGACGCCGAGCGTCTCGTTCATGGCGGCGCCGCTGGACTCGTGGCACATGTTGCTGCAGTCCGGCAGGTTGTTGGTGCCGTAGGCGCGGGCGAAGAGCTGGAGGAGGAAGGCGGCCTCGTTGCCCACCCGCCCGGAGGTGTAGAACAGGGCCTCGTCCGGGGAGTCCAGGGCGCGCAGCTCCTCGGCCATCAGGGCGATGGCCTCGTCCCAGGCGATGGGCTCGTAGTGCTCCGACCCGGGCCGCTTGACCATCGGTTCGGTCAGTCTGCCCTGCTGGTTGAGCCAGTAGTCGGACTTACGTCCCAACTCCTCGACGGTGTACTGCTCGAAGAACTCCCGCCGCACGCGGTGCGACGTCGCCTCGTCGTTGATGTGCTTGGCGCCGTTCTCGCAGTACTCGTTCATGTGCCGCTTGCCGGGCGCCGCCTCGGGCCAGGCACAGCCGGGGCAGTCGATGCCCTTGGCCTGGTTGACGTTCAGCAGGGTCAGCATGGTCCGGCGGGGCGAGGTCTGGCTCAGTGAGTACCGCAGTGCGTGCGTGACCGCGGGGAGACCGGTCGCCCAGGTCTTGGGCGAGGTGATCTCCAGGTGCTCGTCCGTTGGGTCCTCCAGAGCGCTCATGCCTGCCCTGCCTTCCCGGCTTCCGACACCGCGGAAACCGCCGCGAATACCGATCCGCAGAAAAGCTAGACCCGCTTCACCGGCCCGTCAAAGAGGCCGTTCCTTTTGCTTGATAGGCGGCGCCGATCAAGGAAGAGCAGGGCGAACGCCCAGCTCGTCGCGGCACTGTACGTATCCGGGGGAACGCGGCGAAAAAGCGGGCGCAAAAAACGTCTCGCCATCCGGGGATTTCACCGGGGACGTCCGTTCCGCCGCCCACGAGAATTCAGGACCGGCTCCGCACGAGGCTAGACGGCGAGGGTCTGCTCGGTCCAGATGGTCTTGCCGCGCTCCCGGTAGCGGGTGCCCCAGCGCTCGGCGAACTGGGAGACCAGCAGCAGGCCGCGGCCGCCCTCGTCGGTGGTGCGGGCGTGGCGCAGGAAGGGTGCGGCGCTGCTGGTGTCGGAGACCTCGCAGGTCAGCGCCCGGTCGCGGATGAGCCGGAGCTGGATGGGCGGTGTCGCGTACCGGATGGCGTTGGTGACCAGTTCACTGACGATGAGTTCGGTGGCGAAGCACTTCTCGTGCAGGGCCCACGCCGCGAGCTGACGCGTCGTCAGCGTCCGTGCGGTGGCCACGGCGGCGGGGTCGCACGGCAGGTCCCAGGTGGCGACGGAATCGGGGCCGAGCGGCCGGGGGCGGGCCACGAGCACAGAGGCGTCGTGGTCCGGGTCCGCGGGGACCAGGGCGTCCGTGAGCAGCAGGCTCATGTCCTGGGGGGAGTCGCAGGGCGTGGCCAGCAGCCGCTCGAACTCCGCCCGACCGGTCCCCGCCGGGTGGCTCTGCAGGAGCCCGGGGGTGCGGAGCACCAGCATGCATCCCTCGGGCAGTTCCAGGGTGGCCATCTCGAAGGACGGCCCGGGGCGGCCGAGCGGTTCGCCCGCGGGGGCGTCCGGGATCCGAACGGTGTGGTCGGGGTGGACGACCGCCGGCGGCGGATGGCCCGCCGAGGCCATGGTGCTCTGCCGGGTCACGGGGTCGTAGACCATGTACAGGCAGGTGGCCCCGACCGGGGAGGCCGAGCCCGCGCCCTCGTGCTCCTGGGCGAGGTTGCGCACCAGGTCGTCCAGGCGGGCCAGGACCTCGTCGGGGGCCTGGTCCAGGTTGGCAAGGGTGTGCACGGCCGCCCGGAGCCGGCCCATGGTGGCGGCGGTGCGCATGCCACGGCCGGGGGTGCTGCCGCTGACGAGGGCCACGCGTGCGCCGGGCAGCGGGATGACCTCCGTCCAGTCGCCGCCGGCACCGGAACGCACCAGGTGGTGGGCCCACTCCACGGCGCTGGGCGCGGGCAGCCGCTGGGGCAGCATGCCGCGCTGCAGGGCGAGGACGGCGTTGCGTTCGCGCACGTAGCGGTGGGCGTTGTCCAGCGCCATCGCGCCGCGGCCGGCGAGGTCGACGGCGAGCGTGAGGTCGTCGTCGTCGAAGGGGCCCAGCTCCGGGTCCCACCGGTGGAAGGTGACGAGGCCCAGCACGCAGTCGCGGACCAGCAGCGGCACCACCATCAGGGAGTGCACCCGCTCCTCCAGCATCCTGCCGCCCCGTACGGGGTCGTCACCGATCCACGTGCTGTCCTGGCTGAGCCGGGGAACGAGGCGCGGCTCGTGGTCGGCGAGCACCTGCAGGGCGGGCGAGCCCACCAGGTGGGTGCTGACCGCACCCGTGGTGTACGCCCCGGTCTGGCCGCAGCGGGCGGAGGTGGCGGCGCGCCGCAGCCCGGTGTCGTCCGCGACCGGCCCCGCCGCCATCTCCTCGCCGCCGAGGAGGGGGGCCAGCAGGTCGACGTTCACGCAGTCGGCGAGTACCGGGACACCCACCTCGGCCAGTTCCTGCGCCGTGCGGATCGGGTCCAGGGTGGTGCCGATCCTCCGTCCCGCCTCGGCCATCAGGGCCAGGCGCGCCTCGGCGAGGTGGCGTTCCGTGACGTCGACGACGGCGTCGGCCACGCCGAGGATGCGGCCGTCCTCCGACTCGAGCCGGAAGGCGGACGCCGAGTAGACGTGCTCCCTGGCGGGATCGCCGGGCGGACGGCCGCGCTTCTCGAACGAGATCGCGGCCTCTCCGGTCCTGAGCACCCTGTTCATCACGCGCTCGGCGAGCTCCGCGCTGAAGTCGGGCCACGCCTCGGTGGGCCGCCGCCCCAGGGCGAGCTGCGAGCGGTGGTCCTGCATCCCCTCCGCCGCCGGGTTGAACCGCATCAGCCTGAGCTGCGGGTCCAGCACGAACAGCCCGATGGGCGAGCGGGTGAACAGTGCCTCCAGGAGGGCGCGGTCGACGTCCGGGGAGAGGCCCGACACCCCGGTCAGCAGGTCGAAGGTCAGGCGCGGGCCCGTCCCGTCGTCGCGCACGGCCCGCAGGCTCGGCCGGCAGGCCACCGTCCGCCCGTCACGGTGCCGGAGGAGGACGCATCCGGGCCCGGCGCACGCGCCGGATCCGGCGTCGGCGGTGCCGGGGGCGGGGGCGAGCAGGTCCAGCGCGGGCCGGCCGAGCACGTCGCCCGCCGGGCGGCCGAGGAGGCGTTCCGCCTCCGGGCTCCATGCAACGACCGTGCCATGGGCGTCGATCACCATCCGCGCCGCCGTGCGCCCCGCCGGCTCCTCGCGCTCTTCGCCGCGTTCCCGCGATGCCCAAGTGCCCATGACCGTCCCATCACGTTCCGGTCCTCAGGTTCCCAGTCTTGCGCAGGCGGGCGAGGTCACCACTCGGGGCCGCCTCAGCCGTGCAGGAAGGCCGTCACCTCCGCGAGGGACGGGACCTCGGCGGGTGTGAAGCGCCGGATCTCGCCGCGGAAGGAGCGCACTTCCAGCCAGCTGCCGGGGTCCGCACCCGGCAGTGCCGCCAGGAGGGCCTCGAGATCGGCGGCGCCGAACACCTTGAACGTCCGTGTCCGCCGGTAGTGGGACGGCTGGACGTCGAAGCGGAGGTCCACGACCGGTTGTGGCCGGCGGGCCCAGTCGGCGTACGGCAGCGAGCCGTGCCCGTGGATCCGCGCGTCGACCAGGACCTCGGGATCCGCGTCACCGATCTCGCAGTCGAAGACCGGGAAGGCCGCGGCGACGCGGTCGGCGATGGCGGGGTAGGCGACGCAGCCCCGTCCGAGGGCCGGTGCGCACAACAGCGCGTGGCTGAACGCCCCGACCGGCTCCGGCAGCGGCACCTTGTGGTGGGAGCGCCCGTCGAAGGGCAGGTCGCGACGGGTACGGACGAAGTCCAGGAAGGCGGACACGGCTGCGGCGTCACTCCGGTCGGACCGCACGGCGAAGCGGACGGCGCTGCGTCCGTCGTCGCGCAGGACCACGTACTCGTGGAAACCCGCCGGCCGCCCCGGCGCGAGCACATGGCGGTACACCTGCTCGAAGCCCTCGACCGGCAGGTACTCCAGGGCCGGGGCGTGCGGCCGGGCGTGCGGGCGGGCGCCCGCCCTCAGCACGTCGAGGACCTTCGCCTCCGGGTCGGGTCCGGCGTCGTCCTCCGGCGGGTCGACCTCCACGAAACCCTTCCGCAGCCACTCGCCGGCCTTGCGCGCGGCGTGGCGCCGGGCGTGCTCCTCGTCGTCGAGCGTCGAGGTGCTCCCCTTGCCGTTCGCACCGACGGAGCCCCAGCGCAGGAAGCAGCGGATCCCCTCCTGACGGATCTCCCGGTACTCGGTCCTCCCGGCCCCCGGGGCCTCGAACCGCCGCCACCTCGTCATCCGTATCCGTCCTCCGGCGTCCGCGGCGCCGCCCGTGCGCTGCGCGCCGCCTCCGGCGGTCATGTCAGGGCGCCTGGACCGGGGCGCCCGCCGTGATCCGGTACAGCACGTTGGGGCGCAGCGGCCCTTCGGGGGCGGTGGGGTCCTCGAAGTCGCCGGCGGGGTCGCGGGTCATGCCGATGCGGCGCATGACGGCCTGGGAGCGGAGGTTCCCGGCCGTCGTCACCGCGAGGATCTCATCGAGCCCGAGGGTGCCGAAGCCGAAGGCCAGGACGGCCAGGGCGGCCTCGGTGGCGTAGCCCTTGCCCCAGGCCGCACGCGCGAGGCGCCAGCCGATCTCCACTCCCGTGAACGGCAGGCCGTCGTCCACCCGGTCCAGGCCCGCGAAGCCGGCGAACCCGCCGGTCGCCCGGATCTCGACCGCCCACCAGCCGTAGCCGCGCTCGTCGAATTCGGCCAGGAACCGGGCCACGGACGCGTCGCTCTGCTCCCGGGTCAGCGGCTCCCCCAGATGCTCCCGCACCTCGGGGTCGGCGTTCATCGCCGCCCAGGGCGCGAGGTCGCGGTCCTGCCAGCGGCGGAGGATCAGGCGTTCGGTGCTCAGTTCGGTCACACCGCCCAGCCAACGGCAACCGCGGCTCCGGGGCAAGGCCATTTCCCATCTGAGTTGCTTTTCAGAATCCAGCTGACCTAGATTGGATATACCTACTCAGCCCAACGGAACGAGCGCTCCTCATGGACATCAAGAACTCCGTCGCCGTCGTGACCGGCGCCAACCGCGGCCTCGGCCGTCACCTGGCGACCCAGCTGCTCGACCGGGGCGCCGCCAAGGTCTACGCCGGCGTCCGCAACCCCGACGCCCTCGACCTGCCGGGCGTGGAGCCGCTCCGGCTGGACATCACCGACCCCGAGTCGGTCGCCCGGGCGGCCCGGACCGCCTCCGACGCCACTCTCGTGATCAACAACGCGGGCGTCAGCACCCACGTGGGGCTCGCCGAGGGGAACATGGCCGACATCCGCCTGGAGATGGAGACCCACTTCTTCGGCTCCCTGGGCGTCACGCGGGCCTTCGCGCCGGTGATCGCCGCGAACGGCGGCGGAGCCGTCCTCAACGTCCTGTCCATCCTGTCCTGGATCCACCTCCCGGCATACGGCGGCTACAGCGCGGCCAAGGCCGCCGAACTGGCGATGACCAACGTCCTCCGGCAGGAGCTCGCCCCGTCCGGCATCGACGTCACCGCGCTCCACGTGGGCTACATGGACACCGAGATGGCCGCCTACGTCGACCCCTCCGACAAGGTGGACCCCGCATGGGTGGCGGGCCTGGCTCTGGACGGCATCGAGCAGCGGGCGCTGGAGGTCGTCGTCGACGACCGGAGCCGCGGCGTCCGGGCCGCCCTGTCCGGCGGACTCGAACTGCTCTACCCGGGCCTGCCCGCACCGGCTGCCCGCTGACCGGCACACGCCGCACCAGCAGCTGAATTGGAAATGTCAATCCAGAGGTACATTGGTGGCATGTCCAGCGCCAAGGCCACCGGCAACGCCACCGGCAAGGAGGAGACCGTCTGCTCGATCGCCCGGACCCTCGAGGTCGTCGGCGACAAGTGGACGCTGCTCGTCCTGCGTGAGGCGGCGATCCGGGGCGTGACGCGCTTCGCGGACTTCCGCCGGGAGCTCGGCATCGCGCCCGATCTGCTGACCGGGCGCCTGGGCTCGCTCGTGGACGAGGGGATCATGGAGAAGCGGCCGTACCGGGAGCCGGGCAGCCGGACCCGGTACAGCTACCACCTGACACCGGCGGGCGAGGAGCTGCGGCTGATCCTCGCGGCGCTCCAGCAGTGGGGCGACACGCACCGGACCCCCGCGCGGGGGCCGAGCCACCTGCGGCGCTCGGCGGACGAGGGCCGCCCGGTCAGCGTCGCCTTCGTCGACGACGCCGGCACCGTGCTCCCGCCGGAGGGCGTGGAGTTCACCCCCTCGGAGGGCGTCGCCCGCTGACCGCGCCACCGTGGCTCACGACCACCGGGGCGCGATCCGGGCGAGCGCGTCCGCGCGGATCCGGTTCATGGGCCTGCTGCTCACCCGGTAGCGCCCGTTGGGCACCTCGGCGGACCGGACGATGCGCACGGTGACCGGGCCGGCCCACTCGTAGCCGCGCCGGTCGGCGTGGCGCAGCAGCGAATCCGTCAGGGCCTCCCCCACGCGGGCCCGATGCGGGATCAGCTCCCGGTGCGGAGCGTCGGCCAGCTCCACCGTGTACACGTTCGGCACCACCACGCGGCTCGAACTGCACACCACCGCCCGTTCGTCGCACTCCCGGCGCAGGGCGTCCACCAGTTCCACCGGCTCACGGTGGATCAGCTTCGCCACCAGCACCTGTTCCCAGCGCTCGATCACCCGTTCCCATCGTTTCAGTGTTCCCATGACGATGCGCCTGCCCGGGGCCCGGGCCCTGATGCGGCCGCGGCCACCCCATCAGCCGTACCGGGTCGATTCCGGCCACCGGACCCGGCACCCCCGTGAGCCCGGGGGCCACCGGCCGATCAGGGCCCCGTCGCCCGCATGCCGCAGGCTCTGGAGTGGCGAGGTGTCAGATCCGTCCATAGCGTCTGTTTTCGGCTGATCACATGTCACGGAAAGCAGGTGCACACACATGAAGCTCTGTCGGTCCCGCAGGGCCGTCGTCGCGGCGGCCGCCACGGCGACCATCGTGGGGGGCGCGGTCGCGTGCGGCGGCGAGTCGCAGCCCACGGCCTCGCAGTCCGCGGACGCGCAGAAGAAGATCTCCGTCCGCGCGGGGGAGTCCATCCAGTCGGCGGTGGACCGCGCCAAGCCCGGCCAGGTCATCGACATCGCGGCCGGTACCTACCACGAGAGCGTCCAGATCAGCACGCCGCGGCTGACGCTGCGCGGAGCGGGCACGGGCACCGTCATCTCCCCGAGCACGAAGGGCAAGGAGAACGCCTGCGCCAAGGCGGGCGAGGGCATCTGCGTCACCGGTACGGCGCAGAAGAAGGCGTCCGACGTGACGCTGGAGTCGCTGACGGTCGCCGGGTTCAAGAAGGCCGGCATCCACGCGACGCAGGCCGACGGCCTGCAGGTCGTCCGCGTCACGGCACGGGACAACAAGGTGCAGGGCATCCTCGCGGAGAAGTCCGTCCGCACCGTCTTCCGCGACAACACCGCCCGCAACAACGGCGATTCCGGCATCTTCCTCGCCAACTCCATGGACACCGAGGGCGGTGCGCTCGACACCCAGGGCGCCGTCATCGACGGCAACGAACTGACGGAGAACCGGATCGGCATCGGACTGCGCCGCGTGCGGGGCGTCACGGTCGAGAGCAACCAGGTCACCGGCAACTGCGGCGGTGTCTTCGTCGTCGGCGACGAGGGCGTCCCGCGCGGCGGTGCGCTGACCGTCACCCGCAACACGGTGACCGGCAACAACAAGTACTGTGCGCCCAGCGCCCGCCTCCCGTTCATCCAGGGCACGGGCATCCTGCTCACGGGCGTCGAGAAGACCGTCGTGACCGACAACGACGTGCGCGACAACAGCGGCAAGTCCCCGATGTCCGGCGGCATCGTGCTCTTCGGCAGCGTCGTGGGGACGTCCAACTCCGAGAACACCATCCGCGACAACGTCGCCCGCGGCAACAAGCCCGCCGACCTCGCCAACCGCGACCTCAAGGGCAAGGGGAACACGTTCGTCAACAACACCTCGGAGACCACCGAGCCCAAGCAGCTGCCCAACAGCTCGCCCAGCGGCGCGTCGAGCACCGCGCCCAGCACCGCACCCAGCACCGCACCCAGCAGCTGACGTTCACAGACCCGGCAGACGACGGAAGACCGCCCGGGCCCACATCGGCGGGTCCGGCGGCGGTCCCGGGGGCGTGGGGAGCACGGGCGCCCGGGGCGTCACCCGCGTCGCCTGGTGGTCGGGGGAACCGCCCCGCGCGGAACCCTCCTCCGGCGCGGTCGCGGCAGCGGCCGCCCGCAGGGCACCCACGAACTCCAGGCAGGAGTCGTAACGGTCCTCGGGGACCTTCGCGAGCGCTTTGGCCATGACGTCGTCCATGGCCGGCGGGATGTCCGGCCGCCGCTCGCTGAGGGGTGGCGGCTGGTCGTACTGGTGCGCCCACAGCAGGGCCATGTCCTCCTCGCGCTCGAAGGGCAGGCCACCGGTCAGGCTCTCGTAGACGACGCAGGCCAGGCTGTACAGATCGCAGCGGCCGTCCACCGGGCGCCCGGAGATCTGCTCGGGCGCCACGTAGTCCAGGGTGCCGACGAACTCGCCGACGGTGGTGAACCCGGTCAGCGACAGCGACTTCTTCGTCAGGCCGAAATCCGTGAGGTAGACGTGCTCGGGGTGCTCGCTGTCGGTGCCCTTGGCGACGAGCACGTTCCCCGGTTTCACGTCGCGGTGCACCAGGTCGTGGTCGTGCGCCGCGTCCAGTGCGGAGGCCACCTGGGTGGCGATGCGCAGGGCGGTGGGAACGGGGAGCGGACCGTCCCGGTCGAAGAGCGCCCGCAGGTCGAGGCCCGAGACGTAACGCATCGCGATGTAGAGGACACCGTCGGTCTCCCCGGCCTCGAATATCGGCACGATGTGGGGGTGGTCGATCGCGGCCGCCACCCGTGACTCGTGGGTGAAACGGCGGCGGAAGGTGTCGTTGCGGGCCAGCTCGGGGGCGAGCAGCTTCAGGGCCACCGTACGGTCGAGCCGCAGGTCCCGGGCGCAGTAGACCACGGCCATGCCGCCGCGGCCGATCTCCCGCTCCACGCGGTAGCCGGCGATCTGGGCCCCGATGAGCCCGGAGGACCGCCCGGCGTACACGCTCACGTCATGCGGAATCGAATTCATCGCGCACCACCGCCACGCGGCCCGACATCGGAGACCTTTCCGCGCTCCCTTTGTGAATTGTATCGACCGGGCCCCGGCAATTCGCGGTCGCGCCTTTCCCTCGAAGCCTGAGGTACAGTTCCTGGGTCCTGTCGTCTCCGATAGAGGTGGACGTTGCTCATCTGAGGTCCGCGATCATCGCGCGCACGGCCCCACCGCCGTCCGCCGGTCACGCAGCAGTCGGCCTTCCCGCCGCCCGTGACCCCGCGCGCATGCGACCTCGGTGCACGAGCCGTCCCCGTTCCCCGGAGGACCGCACCCCCCGTCCCCGCACGGTCGCCGCGTGGTGCTCGCACCCGAAGCCCGCCACCCCTGCGCTTGCGACTGCGAGGACCATCATGTCCACTCACACCCCCACCGCCACCGGCTCGTCCCTGGGCTGCTCCGGCCTCTCCTTCCGGTGGCCGGACGGCACACCCGTGGTCGACGGGCTCTCCCTCACCATCGGCAGGGGCCGCACCGGGCTCGTCGGAGCCAACGGCACCGGAAAGTCCACCCTGTTGAAGCTGCTGGCCGGCCGGCTGCCCCCCACCCGGGGGTCGGTGACCGTCGGCGGCAGCCTCGCTTACCTGCCCCAGGACGTCACCCTCGACACCGCGCTCCGCGTCGACCAGGCCCTCGGCATCGCCGAACGGCGCGCCGCCCTGCGGGCCATCGAGGCGGGGGACGCCGGGGAGGAGCACTTCGAGACCGTCGGCGACGACTGGGACGTGGAGGAACGCGCCCTGGCGACCCTGGGCTCCCTCGGGCTCGGCGGCCTCGAACTGGACCGTACCGTCGGCCGGATGTCCGGCGGCGAGACCGTGCTGCTGCGCCTGGCCGCCCTGCTGCTGGGCCGCCCCGACGTCCTCCTGCTCGACGAACCCACCAACAACCTCGACCTCTTCGCGCGCCGCCGGCTCCACGAGACCGTCGGATCCTGGCGTTCCGGCGTCCTCGTCGTGGTCAGTCACGACCGCGAGCTGCTGGAACGCGTGGACCGCGTCGCCGAACTGCGCGCGGGCTCCGTCACCTGGTACGGCGGGGCGTGGTCCGACTACGAGGGGACCGTGGCCGCCCAGCAGGAGACTGCCGGGCGCGCGCTCCGCGCCGCCGAGGCCGACGTGCGCCGCCAGCGCCGCGAACTGGAGGAGGCGCGGATCGCGTCGGACCGCCGACGGCGGCACAGCCGGAAGATGGACGCCCAGCGGCGCGCCCCGCGGATCGTCGCCGGCGAACGCAAGCGTTCCGCGCAGGAGTCCGCCGACCGGCTCCGGGGCGTGCAGGAGGAACGGCTCGCCCAGGCGCGCGAACGCCGCGAGGCCGCCGCGGACGCGCTCCGCGACGACGCGGAGATCCGGGTCGACCTGCCGCGCACCGCGGTCCCGGCGGGCCGCACCGTGCTCACCCTGCGGGGGCTGCGGCCACGCTTCGGCAGGCTGCGCCAGGGCGACCTCCACGTCCACGGACCGGAACGCGTCGCGCTGGTCGGCCGCAACGGGGCCGGCAAGACGACGCTGCTGCGCACCCTCACCGGCGAACTCACCCCGCTGTCGGGCGAGGCGAGGACGCACGTTCCGCTGCGGTACCTGCCGCAGCGCCTCGACGTCCTGGACGAGGAGCTGAGCGTGGCGGCGAACGTCACCCGCGTGGCTCCCGGGGTCGGCGAGAACGAGATCCGCGCCCGGCTCGCGCGGTTCCTGTTCCGGGGCGCCCGCGCCGAACAGCCCGCGGGCACCCTCTCCGGCGGGGAGCGCTTCCGCGCCGCCCTGGCGGCGTCGATGCTCGCCACGCCGGCCCCGCAGCTGCTGATGCTCGACGAGCCCACCAACAACCTCGACGTGGACGGCGTCCGTCAGCTGACGACCGCCCTCGCGTCCTTCCGGGGCGCACTCGTCATCGCCGGCCACGACCTGCCGTTCCTGGAGTCGGTCGGGATCACACGCTGGCTGCTCGTGGCCGAGGAGCTCCACGAGACCACCGCCGAGGAGGTGCGCGGCCTGCGGGAGGACGCCGGGGACGACTGAGCGTGGGACCGGGACCGCCCCGCTCGTGCGGGGCGGTCCCGGGCGCCGACGCCGTCAGCGCTCCGGGTCCGCCGCCCTCGGCGCCGGTACGGCGAGCGGACGGCGGCGCAGCAGGGTGGGGTTGACGGCGGACGGCGGCCTGCGCAGCCGGGTCGCCTGCTCGTAGTCGTGCGCGTAGCCGAGGAGCAGCGGTTCGCTCCACGCCCGTCCCAGGAAGGTGATGTTGAACGGGCGGCGGTTGGCCGCGAGGTAGCCCGCGGGCACGGTGACCGAGGGGTAGCCCGCCTTGGCGCCGATGGACGAGCTGCCGCTGTTCGCGAACAGCAGGGCGGTGACGGCGTGTTCGGCCATCAGGGCGTCGATGCGGTCCTTGCTCTCCTCCAGGTCCCGGGCGCGGGCCGCCTTGTACTCGACGGTGTCCGCGCTGTCCGGACCGAGGTCCCTGGCCTGTGCGGCGAGCGCGAGCGTCTGCCCGAACTTCAGGGCGACGTCCGCGTGGGCCTCGTTGTGGGCGATCACGTCGGCGAGGGTGCGCACCGGTGCACCCTCGGGCAGCCGCGCGAGATAGGCGTTCAGGTCGCGCTTGAACTCGTGGCTCAGCACCGGGGAGGCGACGTCGTACCGGCGGCGCGCCTCGATGCCGACGTCGACGAGTGCGGCGCCGCGTCGCGCCAGTGCGTCCAGGGCCGCGTCCCACAGGGCCCGTTCGTCCGTGCCGTCCTCGGGCGTCTGTTCCGCGACGACGCCGATGCGCACGCCGCGCAGGGCGTCGGGGGACAGGTCGGCGGTGAAGTCGTGGCCTTCGAGCGGGTTGCCGGCGGTGGCCGGGTCCGCGGGATCGGTGCCGGCGAGGACGGTCAGCAGGGCGGCGGCGTCCGCGACCGTCCGGGTCATCGGGCCCGCGGTGTCCTGGCTGGAGGCGATGGGCACGATGCCGGTGCGGCTGACGAGGCCCAGGGTGGGCTTCACCCCGACCCCCGACGTCGCGGACGCCGGGCTGAGGATGGACCCGTCCGTCTCGGTGCCGATGGTGACGGCGGCCAGTCCGGCCGCGGCGGCGACCCCCGAACCGGCGCTCGAACCACTCGGCGTCTCGCTCAGGTCGTACGGGTTGAGCACCTGACCGGCCAGCGAGCTGTAGCCGCTGGGCATGCCGACGGTGAGGTAGTTGGCGAACTCCGTGAGGTTCGCCTTGCCGAGGATCACCGCACCCGCCTCGCGCAGCCGGGTCACCAGCGGGGCGTCCTGCGCGGGGTGGGAGTCGGCGAGCACCACCGAGCAGGCGGTGGTCGGCATGCCGAGGACGTCGACGTTGTCCTTCACGAGCACCGGTATGCCCAGCAGCGGGCCGCCGGGGTCGCCGCCGGCCCTGCGCGCGTCGGCCGCGGCGGCCTCCTCCAGGGCGGCGGGATTGACGCAGCGCACCGCGTTCAGGGCCGGTCCGCCGACGTCCAGGTCCTCGATGCGCCGCAGGTAGGCGCGGGTGAGGGAGACGCTCGTGATGCGGCCCGAGGCCATCAGGGCGGTCAGCTCGGCGACCGTCGCGACCTCCAGGTCGGCGGGGAACGGTTCGTGCGGCGCCGCGTCGTTGGCGTCGGTCCGGCTGCCTGTCGATGCCGGTTCTGGGCCGGTGTTGACGTCGATGTCGCCCTCCAGGGTGAGCGGTGCGCTGACGCGCCCCGGTGTCCGTACGCCCCCGCGGCCGTCTCGTGGGGCGACACCATGATGCTCACAGGAAGCGGCGGATGGGCGCGGTCGCCACCTCCTGGGCCCGCTCCAGTGAGGAGCGGGTGCGCCAGCGCGTGCCGTCGACGGGGTCGCTGCGCAGCAGGTCCTCGTCGAAGTGGGCGTCGAGGACGGACGTGAAGTTCTCGTCGAGCACCGCCAGCATCACCTCCTCGTCGTGGTCGAGGGAGCGGCGGTTGAAGTTGGTCGAGCCGATCAGGGTGGCGACCCCGTCCATGGTGATCACCTTGGCGTGCATCATGGTCGGCAGGTAGTGCCAGATCCGCACGCCGCAGTCGAGGAGCCGCTGGTAGTAGCGCTGCCCGGCCAACTGGCAGACGCGCTTGTCGGTGTAGGGGCCGGGCAGCAGGATCTCGACCTCCACCCCGCGGGCCGCCGCGTGGCAGAGCAGGCCGACGAAGTACGGGTCGGGCGCGAAGTACGCGGTCGCGAGCCGGATGCGCTGCTCCGCGGAGGCGATCACCACCCGGAGCAGGGTGCGCATGTCCTGCCAGCCGACGCTCGCCGAGCCCCGGACGACCTGGACGATCGCGCCTCCGCTCTGCTCGTGCTCGCCGAAGCGGTCGCGGTCGTCGAAGAGCCCGTTGCGCCGGCACTCCGCCCAGTTCTGCGCGAACGCGGCGGCCAGGCCGTCCACGGCCGGCCCGGTGACCCGGACGTGGGTGTCCCGCCATTCGCCGGGGTGCCGGGCGTCGCCGCACCACTCCTCGGCGATGCCGACGCCGCCGGTGAAGGCCACCTCGGCGTCGACCACCAGGACCTTGCGGTGGCAGCGGTGGTTCTGCTTGAACGGCGACAGCCGCACGGGCTTGCGGAACCAGGCGACGTCCACGCCGGCCCGGTCCATGCCGTCCAGCAGTTCCTGCTCGATCAGCCGCCCGCCGAAGCCGTCCAGCAGCAGCCGTACCCGTACCCCCTCCGCCGCCTTGGCGGCCAGCGCGTGCGCGAAGTCACGCGCGATCTGGCCGCGCCAGTAGACGAAGGTGGTCATGTCGACGGTGTGCTTCGCCGCGCGGATCGCGTCCAGCATCGCGGGGAAGATCTCGTCCCCGTTCCGCAGGGCCTGCAGGCAGTTGCCCTCGGTCGCGGCGATGCCGATGAGCCGTTCCAGGCGGCGGCGCAGTTCCTGCTTGCGGTCGGCGACGGAACGCTCCGGCCGGTCTCCGTCGGTGCGGTCGGTCTCCTCCAGCGAAGCGCCCATGCCGTCGTGCCCCCCCGGTTCCGGTGCCGCCGCGGCCCGTCCGGCCGCGGCGTCGCGTGGCGTACTCCAGCCGTATGCCCGGCAGGATGCGGCTTATCCGGAGTGACTACGCGTTCCCGTGGGACCCGGGGGACTCCCTCCTGCTCCTGCGCACCTTGGCGCGGCCGGCGAGCGGCACCGTCGCCGCGAGGAGTCCGGCCGCCAGCGCGGCCGCGCCCCAGGCGGGGGCCGGCCGCCAGCTCAGGCCGAGGACGTGGTCGAGCGACCACTCCCCCGGCCCGGTGAAGCCGAGGCACGCGGCGACCGCGCCGTAGAGGAACGGCACCTCGCAGCCGCCCTTCAGCGCCCAGAAGCCGCCCGGCGCCGTCGAGACGGCGGCCACCGTCATCGTCCCGACGACGACCGCGCACCCGCCGGGCGTCAGCAGTCCGGCCGCGACCGACGCCGCGCCCGTCAGCTCGGCCACCCCGGCGACCAGGGCCATCCGCGGCCCGGGGACGATGCCGTAGCGCTCGAAGACGGCGCCGGTACCCGCCAGCCCCGCCCCGCCGAACCAGCCGCGCAGCTTCTGCGTGGCGTGGCCGAAGAGCAGGGCGGCGAGCAGCAGTCGGAGCAGCAGCAGCCCCACGCTCATCTCTCGGTTTCCCTTCGTGTCGCTGGTGTCACCCGTGCCGCCGCTGTCACCGGTGTCACCGGCCGTGCGTCGAGGCGCTGCGGTAGTCGGTGTAGGTGTAGGGGTTGTCGAGCACCTTCGTCTCGGGGACGTCGGGGTTCATCCCCTTGCGCCACTCCTCCTCGCCCATGGCGGACCGCAGGTGGTCGACGGTCTCCTCGACCTCGCGCCGCACCGCGGCCAGGTCGACGCCGACCAGGCGGTGCTCGTGCTTGACGACCCGTCCGTCGACGAGCACGGTGTGCACGTCGCCGCGCTGCGCCTGGAAGGCGACCTGGCCGTACGGGTTGAGCAGCGGGAAGGAGACCGGCGAGTGGTCGTTCTTCAGCAGGACGATGTCGGCCTTCTTGCCGGCCTCCAGGCTGCCCAGGTCCCGCTCGCGGCCGAGGGCCCGGGCCCCGCCGAGGGTGGCCCACTCCACCACCTGGTCGGCGCGCAGGGCGCAGTGGGTGACGGTGTCGCCCTTGGCGTGCGCCTCCAGGTGCGCGCGGGCGCGGTCGGCGCCGAGGGTGGTGCGCATGGCGGAGAACAGGTCGCCGCTCCACCACACGCTGGTGTCCATCGACAGGGAGACGGGGATGTCGTGCGAGCGGATGGCCCAGGTCGTCGGGTAGCCCTGGCCGGCGCTCTGCTCGCTCTCCGTCGACACCGAGACCGAGCCGCCGGTGGCCGCGATGCGGTGGTAGGAGTCGGCGCTGAGCGTCGAGGCGTGGACGTACACGGTCTGCGGGGTCATGAAGCCGTTCTCGTACATCAGGCGGATGCCGTCGTCGTTGGTGGCGCCCCACACCCCGGCGTGGGTGGTGACGGCGACGCCCAGTTCGCGGGCCACCTCGAAGGCGGGCTTCTCGGGGAAGGCGGGGTCGCCCGTGACGTCGAAGGCGAGCTGGAAGCCGAGCATGTCGTCGCCGTCGATGCGGCGGGCGACGAAGTCGCGGAACTCCGGCGCGGCGGTCCATTCCGCGGGTGCCTGCTGGATGTTGCCGTAGGCCAGGACGAAGCGGCCGGGCACCGACCGCAGGGCGTCCACGGCGGCGTCGGCGTGGTCCACGGTCTGCAGGCCGTGCGACCAGTCGACGACGGTGGTCACGCCCGCGTCGAGGGCCTCCACCGCGGCGAGCCGGTTGCCGGCGTGGACGTCCTCGGGGCGGAACTTCCTGCCGTGTTCCAGGTAGTACCAGACGAAGTACTGGGTGAGGGTCCAGTCGGCGCCGTAGCCGCGCATCGCGGTCTGCCACATGTGGCGGTGCGTGTCGATCATGCCCGGCATCACGATGCCGCCCGTGGCGTCGATCTCCACCGTCCCGTCGGGGACCGCCAGTCGCGGACCGACCGCCGCGATCCGGTCGTCGACGACGAGCACGTCGGTGTCCCCGAGGACCTCGCGCTCACGGTTGACGGGCAGCACGGTCCCGCCCCGCAGGACAATGGGCCGCCCCGGGGTGAATGCCTCGACCTTATCCATCGTTGAACTCCCTTGGCCGCTTGACGGACACAGGTACGCTATTCGGCCAATGGACCGAGCGCTAGCCTCGCGACGCAGTTCGGAGCGCACACGCCCGCGGATGGGCCCCGGCCCTGTCGCAAAACGAGACACCGCAGTGCCGGCAAGCCTCTGACCGGCTACGGCGGCGACGATCACCCTTGACGCCCCCGGCTTTCAGCAACAGAATCACGGTGACGGACGGATGTCCGTCCTGCGGTCAGATGAAAGGTGACACCGGATGTCAGAGAGCACCGCGCCTGCGCGACCGGGCCCGGCGGGCCCGCTGTCCGGGCTGCTGGTGGCCGACTTCTCCCGCATCCTCGCCGGGCCCTACGCCACGATGCTGCTGGCGGACCTCGGTGCGGACGTCGTCAAGGTCGAGGGCCCGCGCGGGGACGACACCCGCAGCTGGACGCCCCCGGTGCGCGGCGAGGTGTCCACCTACTACCTCGGCATCAATCGCGGGAAGCGTTCCATCGCACTCGACCTGCACGACGGGGCCGACCTGGAGGCGGCGCGCGAACTCGCGCGCCGGGCGGACGTCGTCATCGAGAACTTCCGGCCCGGCGGCCTGGTCAAGTACGGGCTGGACTACGCGTCGGTGCGGACCGGGAACCCGGCCGTCGTCTACGCCTCCATCAGCGGTTTCGGTTCCGGCACCGGGCGCAAGGTGCCCGGCTACGACCTGATGGTGCAGGCCGTCTCGGGGCTGATGAGCCTCACCGGGGAGCCCGACGGCCCGCCCTACCGGGCCGGGATCTCGGTCTTCGACGTCATGGCGGGCAACCACGCGGCCATCGGCATCCTCGCCGCGCTGCGCCACCGCGACGCCACCGGCGAGGGCCAGCACGTCGAGGTCAACCTGCTGTCGTCGGCGCTGACCGGACTGGTCAACCACAGCTCGGCCTACGTGGCAGGGGGTGAGGTCCCGTACCGGATGGGCAACGCGCACCCGAGCGTGTTCCCCTACGAGCCCTTCCCCACGGCCGACAACGACCTGATCGTGACCGCCGCCAACGACGGCCAGTTCCGCAAGCTGTGCGAGGTCCTCGGCATCCCCGGGGTCCCCGACGACCCGCGCTTCGCGCGGAACGCCGACCGCACCGCGAACCGGGAGGAGCTGCGGCCGCTGCTCGTGGAGCAACTGGTCAAGCGCGGCGCGAACGAGTGGTTCGAGCTGCTGGTCGAGGCCGGGGTGCCGAGCGGGCCGATCAACACCATCGACGGCGGCTTCGCCATGGCCGAGCGGTTCGGGCTGGACCCGGTCGTCACCGTCGGCGAGGGCGACCGCGCGGTGCCCACCACCCGCCACCCGGTCACCTTCTCCGCCACTCCCGCCGTGTACCGGCTGCCGCCGCCCGAACTCGACGAGCACGGCGCCGAACTGCGCGCGTGGCTGGCCCAGGACCCGGAGGACACCCGTGACTGACCCGTCCGCGTCCGGCGGCTACCCCACCGCGCTGGGCGCCTCGGACCGCAAGAGCATCACCCTGCTCGGCCATGACCTCGCCGAGGACATCATGGGCAGCGTCGGCTTCGGCGAACTCGCCTTCTGGCTGGCGACGCAGCGCCGTCCGAGCCGCGGCGAGACCCGCGTCTTCGAAGCCGTGCTCGCGGCCCTGGCCGACCACGGCTTCACGCCCACGGCCATCGTCACCCGGCTGACGTACCTGTCCGCGCCGGACTCCGTCCAGGGCGCGCTCGCCGCGGGTCTGCTCGGCGGGGGCTCGCGCTTCCTCGGCGTCACCGAGGACACCGGGACGTTCCTGCACGAGGCCCTCGCCGCACACGGCGAACCGCCCCACGACGACTCCGGCTGGGACGAACTGGCGCTGCGCCTGGTGCGCGAGCAGCGGGCGGCCGGTCGCTTCGTCCCGGGCCTCGGCCACCACGTGCACAAGGACGGTGACCCGCGCACGCCCCGGCTGATGGCCATCGCCGCCGAGGAGGGCCTGTTCGGCCCGCACCTGTCACTGTTCGCGGCCATCGGCCGCGTGCACCCCGAGGTCCTCGGCAAGGCCCTGCCGCTCAACGGCGCCGGCGTGTGCGGAGCCGCACTCGCCGACCTCGGGCTGCCGCTGCCGCTGCTGCGCGGCTTCGCCCTGCTCGCGCGCACCGCCGGGCTCATCGGCCAGCTCGCCGAGGAGATGCGCGATCCGGTCGCGAACGACATCTTCCTCTCCGTCGACCTCAACAACCGGCCCGTCCCGCCCCGGCCGGACACCGAATCCGCAGGGAACACCAAGGAGTGACCGTGTTTGTCAACGAGGACAACCTCACCGAACTGGCGGCCCGGCGCTGGGCGACCGCGCACACCCCGCGCCAGGCCGAGCTCCTGTCCGCGCTGGTCCGCCACCTCCACGCGTTCGCGCGCGAGGTGGAACTCACCGAGGACGAGTGGATGGCCGCGATCCAGTGGCTGACCGAGGCGGGCCGGATCAGCGACGACAAACGTCAGGAACTGATCCTCGCCTCCGACGTGTTCGGGCTGAGCACGCTCGTGGTGCAGCTGAACAACAGGTTCGCGCCGCGGGCCACCCCCGCCACCGTCCTCGGCCCCTTCCACATCGACGGGTCCCCCGCCGCCCCGTACGGCTTCGACATGTCCGACGGCATCCCCGGGACGCCGTTGTTCATCACCGGCAAGGTCACCGACCTGGACGGCAAGCCCGTGCCCGGGGCCGTCCTCGACGTGTGGCAGGCGGACGCCGACGGCGCCTACGAGGCGCAGCTCCCCGAGGTCGACGAGGCGCGGCTGCGTGCGAAGTACCGGGCCCGCGAGGACGGCACCTACTGCGTCCGCACCATCGCGCCGCGTGGCTACGCCATCCCGATGGACGGCCCGGTCGGCGACCTGATCAGCACCACCGACATCAGCCACTTCCGCCCCGCGCACGTCCACTTCCTCGTCGACGAGCCGGGGTACGAGAAGCTGATCACCCATCTGTTCCAGGAGGGCAGCGAGTACCTGGACAGCGACGTCGTCTTCGGCACGAAGGAAGCGCTGGTGGTCCGGTTCACCGAACAACCGGCGGGACCCGCCCCCGACGGAACGGCCGTCGACGTGCCGTACCTGCTCGCCGAGTACGACTTCGTGCTGCAGCCCCGCTGACGCGGCGTCGGCCGCAGGTGCGGTGCGTCGCCGCCGCCGCCACGGCGCGGTGCCCTGTTCCGGGCAGGGCGTCAGCCGGCGGCGGGGCGCACCTCGCCGTGCGGCCGGCTCTGCCACAGCGCCCAGTCCGCCGAGACGTCCCCGGCCGCGCGCAGCAGCAGGGGCAGGTACGTGCCGGTGAGCACGTCCACACTGGTCTCGGCGGCGTGCACGGTGACGTTCATCGCCGCCCGGACCACCCCGTCGCCGTCCCGTACGGGCACGGCGACCGACCGTACGCCGGGTGCGAGTTCCTCGTCGGCCAGCGCCCAGCCGCGGGCCCGGACGGTGCGCAGCTCCGCGGCGAACTCCTCGGGCGTCCGCCGCGGGGACTCCGGCAGCCCGGAGCGGCTGGGCTCGGCCAGGACGGCCTCCAGCTCCTGCGGGCCCAGGGCGGCCAGCAGCACCTTGCCCTGGGAGGTCTGCGGGGCGGGGAACCGGGTGCCGATGTCCACCCGCAGCGCGATGATCTTCGGTACGGAGACGCGGGCCACGTAGACGATGTCGGAGCCGTCCAGCTGCGCCATCGAGGACGACTCCCCGGTCCGCGTGACCAGCACCTCCATGTGGGGGCGGGCCACGTCCCACAGGCCGAGCGAGCCCACGTAGGACATGCCCAGGCGCAGCACGCGCGGCGTGAGGGTGAACGCGCCCTGGTCGGCGCGGACGTAGCCGAGCTCCTCCAGCGTCAGCAGCAGTCGGCGCGCCGTCGGCCGCGCCAGCCCCGTCGCGGCGGCGATCTCGCTCAGCGTCCGCCGGCGGTGCCGGGCGTCGAAGCAGCCGAGCACGTCCAGCCCGCGGGCCAGCGCCTCCACGAAGTCCGGACTGCTTCCGCGCCCTGCCATCCGATGCCTCCCGCGTCCACGACCGCGATGCCCCGCCCACCGGTGACCGCAGGGCGGACCGCCCGCAGACGGCGTCGCGCCTGCGTCCGTTCCCCTTCACCGGCTCCCGACCGCACGGGCATCCTCTCGGCGGCCATTATACGGACGATCGTCCGTCGCCGGCGCGGCCTTGGTGGCACCCGGCCACGGCCGCCACGACAGGAAAGGCCCGCATTCCGCCGGCGATGACACCCGGGCGATGATTTCCGGTGCCACGCATCAGGCAGAGCAAGGTCGGACCACATTCGGAAACCCCCGCCGCGGCGAACCGGTGATCGGCTTCTTCCTGCGGCTCCACCCGCCACGCAGCGCGACTTTACCCATGGCCGAATTTCCGTTGACCCGGCCTTGCATTACGGATTGCACGCCGATGACATAGCGCGTCATTTCCCTTGTGACGTGCAACTCCTTTTCCTTCACGACGCCTCGACGGACCTAGCATCGGGAAAACCAGGACGGACATTCCGGTACATCAGTGAAGAGGTGACACCATGCCGATCCCCGTGTCCCAGACCCTCGACGAGCAGGGGCGGACGGCCGCCGAGAAGGTCGCCGGCCTCCGCAGCCCGGGCCGCTACCTGGTCAGCTCCCTGCTGGCCGGGGCGTTCGTCGGGGTCGCGGCGGTGCTGCTGCTCACGGTCACCGGACCACTGGCGGCCGCGGGGTCGCCGTCCACGAAACTCGTCCAGGGCCTGCTGTTCGGCGTGGCGCTCACCCTGGTGGTCTTCGCCGGTGCCGAACTCACCACCGGCAACATGATGACGACGGTCCAGGGCGTCGTCGTCCGCAGCATCAGCGGCGCCAACGCGATGGCCCTGGTCGTCGGTTCGTTCGTGGGCAACCTCATCGGGTCCGCCCTGTTCGCGCTGCTGGTGCACGGCAGCGGGGTCATCACCGCGGGCGCCGCTCCCGGGCACACAGCGCCGGCCCTCGCCCTGCTCTCCACCCTGCTCAAGACGAAGGCGGCGGAGTCCGGCGGGGCGCTGTTCTTCCGCGGTGTGCTCTGCAACTTCCTGGTCTGCCTGGGCGTCTGGATGGCCGCGCGGACCCGTTCGGACGGCGCCAAGATCGCGCTGATCTTCTGGGCCCTGCTGGCGTTCGTCGGCTCCGGCTTCGAGCACGTCGTGGCCAACATGACGTACTACTCGCTCGGGATGCTGGAGCACGTGCCGGACGCCACGGCCGCCGCCTTCGCGCGCAACCTGCTGCTGGTGGGCCTCGGCAACCTCCTCGGCGGCGGACTGCTGGTGGGCGCGGCGTACGCGTTCGTGGGCCGCGGCAGGCCGGGGCGGCCCGCCGGCGGGCCCGCCCCGGTCGAGGCTCCGGAGTCGGTCCAGGTCTGAGCGACGCCGACCGGTCGGCGGCGGACCCGGGTGGCCGCCGCCGGACCGCGCCGGTCAGTGCGTGTTCCCCCGCGACTTCAGGGGCACCCGCGGCAGTTCGGGCGCGGGCAGCGCGTCGCCGTCGTAGCCCTTGACCTCACCGAACCGGGTACCCGTCATCCAGTCGGAGCGGGCCTGTTCGATGTCCTCCTGCGTGCGGCCGATGAAGTTCCACCACATGATGATCCGCTCGCCGAGGGGAGGCCCCCCGAGCAGCACCGCCCGGGCGGGCGCGTCGGCGTGGTTGGTCAGGGTCAGGGTGTCGCCGCCGGGGGCCAGGTAGCCGAGTTCGGCCGGGCTCAGCCGGGTGCCGGCCATCTCCACGTCGCCGGCGTCGACGAGCAGGCCGTGCTCGTAGGCCGGATCGATCGCCAGGGTGACGGTCGCACCGGGATCGAGCGCGAGTTCGGCGCCGAGCAGCGGGGTGAAGGTCGGCACCGGCGAGGTGTCGCCGGCCAGGGACCCCAGGAACACCCGTGCCACACCGCCGGCGAGCGCCACGGGCTCCGGGACGTGGTGCTGGAAGGCGGGGGCGGTGTCACGGTGCCGCTCGGGGAGCACGACCCACAGCTGGACGCCGTGCAGGACCGTGGTGCGCTCGGTGGAGACCTCCGAGTGGCTGATGCCGTGGCCGCCGGTCATGAGGTTGAGTTCGCCGGGCCGTACGTAGGCGTGCGTCCCGAGGCTGTCGCGGTGCTCGATCTCGCCGCTGAAGAGCCAGCTCACGGTCTGCAGCCCGGTGTGCGGGTGGGGCGCGACGTCCATGCCTCCGGTGTCGGAGACGTCGTCCGGCCCGTAGTGGTCGGCGAAGCACCAGGCGCCGATGAGCGAGCGGTTCCGCTGCGGAAGGGTGCGCCGCACCGTCATCGCGCGGGGCCCGCCGAGCGGGACGTCACGGGCGGACAGGATCTCCACGGTGCCCTCGGGCTGGGTCCCGCTCATGTCGCGCTTCTCACACAACGACTGCTTCGAATTTCAACAATCATGGAGTTGATGATACGGCGATGCCCCCGACGGACGACGGCGCATCCCACAGCGGCCGGAGACGGCCCGGCGAAGGAGTACTGGTGAGCGACACCACGGCGGTTCGGCCGAGCAGGCGGATCTTCATCGACAAGCAGAGCCCTCGGGCCTACAAGGCGATGCTGGCGGCCGCCGAGACCGTACGCGCGGTGGCCACCGAGGCCGGGCTAGAACACGACCTCGTGGAGCTGGTGAACATCCGCGTGTCGCAGCTGAACGGCTGCGCCTTCTGCCTCGACCGGCACACCCGGACCGCCCTCAGCGCGGGCGAGACCCCGCAGCGGCTGACCGTGCTGCCGGCCTGGCGCGACACCGAGCTGTTCACCGCACGCGAGCGCGCCGCGCTCGCGGTGGCCGAGGTGACCACGGACCCCACCGACGCCGCCGCCCAGGAAGAGGCCTACCAGGCCGCGCGCGAGGTGTTCGGCGACGACGAGCTCTCGGCCCTGATCTGGGTGGCGATCACCATCAACTCCTTCAACCGGGTCTCCATCCTGAGCAAGCACCCGGTCCGCCCCGGCCCGCGCCGGTGAGCCACGACCGTGACCGAAGGGGCGCGGCCCGCCGTTCGTGACGGCCGGGCCGCGCCCTTCCCGTCACGGCGGGGTCCCGTCCGTCACGGCGGGGTCAGCCGTCCAGGTCCCGCTGGGCTCCCGGGCCGGAGTGCACGCGCTCGATGTACTCCGGGGCGAGCCGGCTGACCTCGTCGAGCGCGGCGAGGTCGTCCTCGGTGAGCGTGAGCCCGGCCGCGGCGAGGTTGCCCTGCAGCTGGTCCATGCGGCTCGCGCCGACCAGCACGCTGCTCACCCCGGGCTGCTGCATCACCCAGGCCAAGGCCACCTGCGCGACCGTCGCGCCGTGCCGCCCGGCGATCTCGTCGAGGCGGTCGACCACGTCGTGTCCGCGTGCCTCGTCGACCGGCGGGTTCGAGCCCTTGCCCCAGCGCGTCGACCGGTCGTGCTCCGCTCCCCGGCGGAACTTGCCGCTCAGGAAACCGCCCGCGAGGGGGCTGTAGACCAGCAGGCCGAGCCCCTGGTCACGCACGGCGGGGAGGATCTCCCGCTCGATGTCCCGGCCGACGAGGGAGTAGTAGGCCTGCAGGGAGGCGAAGCGCTCCAGGTCGTGCAGGGCCGAGACGCCCAGCGCCTTCATCAGCTGCCACGCCGCGAGGTTGGAGGCGCCGATGTAGCGCACCTTGCCCTGGCGGACCGCGTCGTCGAGCGTGCGGAGGGTCTCCTCCAGCGGCGTCAGCGGGTCGAAGCTGTGGATCTGGTAGAGGTCGATCCGGTCCGTGCCCAGCCGCCGCAGGCTGTCCTCCAGCTGGCGCATGACGTGCAGGCGCGACAGGCCCATGTCGTTGGGGCCGGCGCCCATCCGGCCGTAGACCTTGGTGGCGAGGACGACATCGTCGCGCCGTCCGCCGAGTATCCGGCCGAGAACCTCCTCCGACTCCCCGTCGGAGTAGATGTTCGCGGTGTCGATCAGGTTCACGCCGGCGTCGAGCGCGGCGTCCAGCATCTTGCCGGACTCGATGTCGCCGAGGCCCCCGAGCACCTTCCAGAAGTCGTGGTCGCCTCCGCCGAAGGACATGGTGCCCAGGCCGAGCCGGGACACCAGGAGGCCGGTGTTGCCAAGTCGCGTGTAGCGCATGTCGTCGTCTGCCTTGCCTTTGCGTGTCACTGCCTCGCGGACCGGACAGCGGTGCACCGTTCACGGGGCACATCGGACAGTATGCACGACATAGTGTCGGACACAGTGTCCGAGACAGTACGGTGACCTAGGGGACGGAGAGAATGGGCGTCCGGTCAACCAGGGAGCAGCACACATGGCATCGATCACCCGCCCGACCCGCCAGACCAGGCGCCGCGCGGACTCCGAGGCGGCGGTCCTCGCCGCCACCGAGCGGCTCCTCCAGGCCGGCGCCACCTTCACCGAGCTCGGCGTCCAGCGGATCGCCGCGGAGGCGGGCGTGGCCCGGTCGACCTTCTACCTGTGCTTCCGGGACAAGACCGACCTGCTCATCCGGCTGACCGCCCACATGAAGGAGGAGCTGTTCCGGATCGGCGGCGACTGGCGCCCGACCGGGCCGGACGGCGGCCCCGACGGCCTGGCGGCGATCTACGCGGAGCAGCTGCGCTACTACCGCGAGCGCGGGCCCCTGCTCGCCGCCATCGCCGAAGTGGCGGCCTACGACGCCGAGATGCGCGAGGCCAGGGCGCGGGAGATCGACCGGTTCACCCGGCACATGACCCGGCTGATCGAGGAGGAGCAGGAGGCCGGCCGCCTCCACCGGGGGGTGGACGCGACGGCCGCGGCGCAGGTGCTGGCCTGGGGCGGTGAGCAGGTCATCGCACGTCAGGTGGCGATCGGCGACCCGGCCCGGGACGAGGCCGTGGCCCGCGACCTGGCCGGGTCGCAGTGGTACGGCACCTACCGCCGCCCGGAGGTCTGAGTCCTTCCGCACGGCGGAACACGTACGGCCCGAGATTTGACTCGGTCAATTCTCGCCTTTACGTTCGAGGGGCGTGCGACGAGAGCCGCGCCCCTCCCCCACCCCACGGAGCGAACTCGCGTGAAGTGCTACGACTGCGCCCAGGAAGCGCGCCACAACAGCGAAGGCATCGGCGTCTGCACCCGTTGCGGCCTGTTCACCTGCGCGGACCACTCCCGCGTCGTCCGCCTCCCCGTCCACCAGCCCCGCGGGCTCGGCCGGGCGACCAGCCGCCTGCCCGCGCGCCGCGTCGTCTGCACCACCTGCCACACGGCCGAGACCGCCGAGTGAGCACGGCCACGGCGGCACGTGCACTAAAATTGACTGTGTCCAATCTCGTGCGCGAAGGAGCGTGACGCCGCCATGGAGCAGTCAGTGGGCGACCTGCTCAAGAGCAAGGGGCTGCGCAGTACGGCACAGCGCCGCACCCTCCTCAGCGCCCTGCAGGGCCACCCCCACTCCACCGCCTCCGAGCTCGAGGCGAGGATCGGCGTCGGCTCCCCGGGCGCTGGCGGACTGTCCAAGCAGGGCCTCTACAACGTGCTCGACGACCTCACCAGGGTGCAGTTGATCCGCTGCATCGAGCCCGCCGGTTCCGCCGCGCGCTACGAGCTGCGCGTCGGCGACAACCACCACCACCTGGTCTGCCGCAACTGCGGACGGGTCGAGGACGTCGACTGCACGGTCGGCGCGGCCCCCTGCCTGGACCCCGTGGAGGACAAGGGCTTCGTCATCGACGAGGCCGAGATCACCTGGTGGGGCCTGTGCGCCGACTGCCAGAAGGCCGCCACCGGCATCTAGATTTGACCGGGTCCAATCTAGGCGTAGTGTGGGAACCGCACCAGGACGAAGATCGCCACCGGCCCCATCGCACCCCTCCCACCTCGCCGGCCGGACGCGGACCTCGCGGCACGCACCGCACACCGCCCGCCCATGGGAACGGAGTCCATCGTGACCACGACCCTGCACGCCTCCCCCACCAACCGGCGCCGCGCTTTCGACGCCGCCCCGTTCACCGCCTCCGCACCGCTGGCCGCCACCCTCCAGGACGTCCTCGTCGACCTGCTGGAAGTGCACGCACAGACCAAGCAGGCGCACTGGAACCTCGTCGGCCGCGGCTTCCGCAGCCTGCACCTGGAACTGGACGAGATCGCCGCGACCGCCCGTGAAGCGGCGGACGAGATCGCCGAGCGGATGCGCGCCGTCGGCGCCGCCCCCGACGGCCGAAGCGACACCGTGGCACGGACCACGACGCTCCCCGAGTTCCCCGCGGGTCGCATCGAGGACATCCGCGCCGCGACCCTCGTCCTCGGCCGCCTCAACACCGTCGGATGCGTGTTGCGCGCGGCGTCCAGCGCCACGGGCGCCGAGGACCCGGCCACCGGGGACCTGGTCAACACCACGCTGCAGTCCGTCGAGAAGCACGCCTGGATGCTGCGCGACCGCCTCGCCCACGTCTGACCAACCGTCACATTCCGTGCGGACAGAACACCTTGACGACGTCGGACGACGGACGCGTGGTCAGACCTGCCGGACCATGACACCCGCCGCGGTCAGTGCGCCGACCGCGTCCTGCGGCGCGGAGTCGTCCGTGACGACGGCGTGCAACGCAGTGGCCGGGGCGACGAAGGCGAGGGCGGTACGGGAGAGCTTGGCCCCCTCCGTCACCGCGATGACGCGGCGGGCGGAGCCGATGGCGGCCCGCTTCACGGCGGCGTCGTCCAGGTCGTAGGCCGTGAGGCCGTTGGCGGCGTTGAGACCGCAGCAGCCGATCACCGCGGTGTCGAAGCGCAGCGCGGCCAGCGACGCCTCGGTCAGCGGGCCGGTGAGCGCCAGTTCGCCGGGCCGCGGCCGGCCGCCCGGGACGAGCAGGGTCAGGGACGGGGCGCCGGTCAGGGCGTTCACCGAGTGCAGCGACAGGGGCATCACCGTCAGCCGGCGCCCTTCGAGCGCCCGGGCCACCTCCAGGCAGGTCGTACCGCTGTCCAGGACGACAGCCTCGCCGTCGGAGATCAGCCCGGCGACCTCGGCCGCGATGCGCCGCTTGCCCTCCTGCCCCTCCTGGGACCGGAGCCCGAAGGGCGGTTCCTCACCGCGCAGCAGCAGGCTCCGCGCGCCGCCCCGGTAGCGCTCCAGGACACCCTGGGCGGCCAGCACCTCCAGGTCGCGACGGACGGTCATCTCCGAGGCGCCGGTGAGGACGGCCAGTTCGGCGACGCCGACGCGCCCCGCCTCCTGCACGGCCTCGGTGATCTGCCTGAGTCGGTCGGTACCAGCCATGACCGCATTGAACAACAGGCATGTTCAAAAGGCAAGGTTTCGAAAGTAATCGATGTTCGCTATGTTCGAAGTGTGAACACAGCACCTCGGGCCGCCCGGATGGCCACCTTCGCCTACTTCGTGCTGAACGGCTTCGTGCTGGGAATGTGGATCGTGCACATCCCGGAGATCGAGCGCCGCACGGGGATCGGCCATGCCACGCTCGGCTGGCTCCTGCTGCTGCTCGGCGCGGGGGCCTTCGCGGGCATGCAGATCGTCGGCCCGCTCACCGACCGCCTCGGTGCCCGTACGGTCGTACCCGTCAGCGCGGCACTGTGCAGCGCCACCGTCGTCCTGCCGGGCCTGGCCGGCGACGCCTGGACCCTGGGCGCCGCCCTCCTGCTGCTCGGCATCGGCAACGGCAGCCTGGACGTCAGCATGAACGCCCACGCCGTCCAGGTCGAGCACGGCTACGGACGGCCCGTCATGTCGGCCTTCCACGCCACCTTCTCCATCGGCGGCGTCCTGGCCGCGCTCGCGGGCGCGCGCACGCTCAGCAGCGGCTGGAGCCCGGCATGGACGCTCGGGGTCGTCGCGGCGCTGGGCGTCGTCGTCGCGGTCGCGGCGGCACCCGCCCTGCTGCGGCCCGTAACCCACGCCCCTGGTACGGAATATGCGAAGGCTCCGGTCCGCCGGCGGACGCCACGGCGCATCTGGGCACTCGCCGTACTCGCGTTGATGATCATGATGTGCGAAGGGGTGGCCAACGACTGGAGCACGCTCCACCTGAGCACCGTGCTGGACGCGCCGGCCGCCACCGCCGCGCTCGCCTACGGGGCCTTCTCCACCGCCATGACGGCCGGCCGGTTCGTCGTGGACCGCGTGGCCACGCGGCTCGGCCCCCTGGCCGTCCTGCGGGGCGGCGCCACGGTGGCCGCGGCCGGGCTCCTCACGGCGGCCCTCTCACCCTGGGTGCCCCTGGCGGTGGCCGGCTGGGCCGTGTTCGGCGCCGGACTGTCCGGCTGCGTGCCCCAGTTGTTCAGCGCGGCGGGCCACGCCGACCCCGCCGCCGCGGGCGCCAACGTCTCCCGCGTCGCCGGGCTCGGCTACCTCGGCATGCTCGCCGGGCCGGCGGTCATCGGGCCGCTGACCCATCTGATGCCGCTCAACATCACCTTCCTGCTGCCCGTGGCATGCTGTGCCGTCGCGGCCGCGGCGGCCGGCATCCTGCGGCCGCCCGCGCGTACCGCACCGGCGCACCAGGAGGTCTCGGCGGCATGACCGGCACCGAACGCACCGGCGGGAACCCCGCCACGATCGAGTCGTTCACCGTGGACTGCGACGGGGAGACCCTCAGTTGCACGGCGGCGCGCCCGGTCACGGACGACCGGGGAGCGGCCGGGGCGCTGACGGCCGTCGTCCTGCACGGCGCGGGAACCAGCGACAGGCAGCGGCTCACCGGCCTGCTCGGCGACGTCGCCGCCCGGGGTCACCACGCGCTCGCCTTCGACTTCTCGGGGCACGGCGACAGCACCGGCCTGCTCGCGGACTCCAGCCTGAGGCGGCGGTTCCTCCAGGCCCGGGCCGTCATCGACGGACATGTCCCGGCCCGGCACCGCCTGGCCGTGATCGGCTTCAGCATGAGCGGGCAGACCGTCGCCGACCTGGCGCGGCACTACGGCGCACGGGTGGCGTCCGTCGGCCTGTGCGCTCCTGCCGTGTACGCGGCCGACGCGTGGACCGTGCCCTTCGGGGCGGGCTTCACCGAGATCATCCGGAGCCCGGAGAGCTGGCGGAACTCGCCCGCCCTCGACGTCTTCCGCTCCCTGTCCTGCCGGGCGGTCCTGGCGACCCCGGCCGCCGACACGGTGATCCCGCCCGCCGTCACCGAGGCCGTCGCCACCGCGCTCGGGGGCTCCCGCGCGCGCTTCACCCGGCTCACCTACCCGGACGCGGAGCACCGGCTCGCCCTGTGGTTCACCGGCAACCCGGAACCGCGCGGTCGCTTCGTCGACGCCGTCCTGCGCGACGCGGCGTGAACCTCCCGGCCCGTCAGCCCCGTTCGTACGGCCGCAGCGCGGCGACCGAGCGGCGCACGGCCTCGGCGTGCCCGAACAGCCCGGGCAGGCCGCCGGTGTGCAGGAAGACGGTGCGCCGCCCGCGGCGGATGTCGCCGTCGCGCACCGCCGCGGCCAGACCGGCCATGGCGCGGCCGGTGTAGGTGGGGTCCAGGGCGATGCCCTCGGTGGCCGCCGCCGTACGCATCGCCTCCAGGACCGGTTCGTGGAGCGTCGCGTAGCCGGCGCCGACCTGGTCGGTGCGGATGCGCAGCGACTCCGGGGCGACGGCACGGTGGGCGACCTCCCCCACCAGGTCCGCCACGATGGCGGCGGGTCCGGTCACGGCGCCGCAGTGGACGCCCAGGACCCGTTCCTCACCCAGTGCGGCGACGAGACCGGCCATGGTGCCGCCGGAGCCGAGTGCGACCACCACGTGGGCGACGTCCGGCAGTTGGGCGTGGAGCTCCTCACCGGCCTCGACGTACCCGCGGGCACCGGTCGGGCTGGATCCGCCGAAGGGGATGAGGTGGGGCAGTGCGCCCTCGCGGCGCAGTTGCCCGCACACCTCCTCGGCGACGCCCGCGAGGTCGGCGGGCTCGGCGTCGCCGGCCCAGACGACCCTGGCGCCGAAGAGGCCGTCGAGCACGAGGTTGCCGGTGCCGGACCCGGCTTCGGGTTCCTTGCCGGGGAAGACGAGGACGACGTCGAGCCCGAGGCGCGCGCCGGCCGCGGCGGTGAGGCGGGCGTGGTTGCTCTGCGCCGCGCCGACCGTCACCAGGGTGTCCGCGCCCGCGTCGAGCGCCTCGCCGACCGTCCACTCCAGCTTGCGGACCTTGTTGCCGCCGCCGCCCAGCCCGGTGAGGTCGTCCCGCTTGATCCACAGGTCGTCCGCGCCCAGGCCGAGGGTGGCGGCCAGGCGCGGCATGGGCTCGACGGGGGTGGGCCAGGTGGACAGCGTGATCTTGCCGGGCATCGGCTGCGCTCCAGGGTCAGACGACGGTGGTGACCGGCGTTCCGGACGCCGGTGGAGTCCATTGTGGGCGCTGCCGGGCGGCCCGCCGCTCCGGAAGGGCGGAAGGGGGCCCGGTGGCTGCCTCGTCGCGGCGAAGGGACACTTGAAGTCTCCCCCTGAGGAGGTGGGATCGCCGTGAGCGAGTTCGAGCGCTCCATGAACATGACGGCCTCCGCGGACCGCGTCTTCGACCGGGCGGAGGACCTCGGCCGCATCGAGTCCTGGCTCCCCGACGAGCTGCACGTCCACGCCGCCGAACCGCCCGCCGTCACCGTGCACGACGACGACACCGGACGGGACGCGGCCGCGCTCTTCCGGGCCGACCGCGCGCACAAACGGCTGGAGTGGGGTACCAGCGAGGACGACCGCTACGCGGGCTGGCTGCAGGTGGACCGGACCGACGAGCGGACCAGCGAGGTGACCATCCACCTGTCGTTCTCCGACGAGAGCATCGCGCCGCCGGAGGACGTCGTGGACCAGGCCTTGGACGACAGCCTGCACCGTCTGTCGCGCATGGTCACCGCCTGAGTCCGGCGGCGCGTCCGGGCGCCGGGGCCAACTGTCGGCGCCGGCCGCACCGCCGGGGCGAGAGGACGGCTCCCGGGATGACGCACGTCCCAGCGGACCCGGACTCCGTTCCCTCGTACATCCCAACGTAAATCTCAGTTTGGACTGAGTCAAATGTCGGCGGTCGCCCCGGGCCGGCCCCGTACCACCGTCGCCGGACCTCCTGGGACTGCGGGTACCAGGCAGCCACGCGGCCCGCGCAGCACACTGGGGGCATGGCGGCGACGGAATTCGGCAGAGCGGTGCGGCGGTGGCGGGAGCGGGTGGCCCCCGAGGCCGCCGGGCTGCCGGTCGGCGGGCACCGGCGTGCCCCGGGACTGCGCCGGGAGGAACTGGCCCAGCTGGCGGGGATCTCCGTCGACTACGTCACCCGGCTCGAACAGGGCCGGGCCTCCCATCCGTCGGCGCAGGTCGTGGAAGCCCTGGCCAGGGCGCTGCGGCTGTCCCCGGACGAGCGCGGGCACCTGTTCCAGCTGGCCGGTCTGGCGCCCCCGGGACCGGACACCGTCCCCGCCTACATCACGCCCAGCGTCCAGCGTCTGCTCGACCGGCTGACCGGCACCCCGGTCGCCGTCTACGACGCGTCCTGGACGCTGCTGGTGGCCAATCCCCCGTACGCGGCGCTCATGGGCGATCCGTCCGGGTGGCGCGGCAACCAGCGCAACGGGGTCTGGAACCACTTCGTCGGCGGGGGCGAGCGGATCCGGCGCACCCCGGAGTACCTGGCCGCCTTCGAGTCGGCGCTCGTCGCCGACCTCCGCGCGGCCGCCGACCGCTACCCGGCCGACCCGCAGGTGCGCCGGCTCGTCTCCGACCTCCGCGCGAACAGCGACCGCTTCGCCGAGCTGTGGGACGCCGGCGCGGTCGGCCGCCACGAGGCGGCCCGCAAGACGTTCGACCACCCGCGCGTGGGCCCGCTGACCCTCGACTGCGACGTGCTCACCGTGACGGGCAGCGACCTGCGCATCATGGTCTACACCGCAGAACCCGGCACCGAGGACGCCGACCGCCTGGCGCTGCTCACCGTGCTCGGCACCCAGGAACTCACCGGGTGACGGCCGCCAGTCGCTCGAACGCGGTCGGGAACGGCCTGCGGGGCAGGAAGTCACGGATGCGGCGGGCACACTCCGCCGCGGAGGCCTCGGTCGTGTCGCACTCGACGTCGTAGAGGCCGTGGGCGTGGACGAGTCCGGACTGACGGGCCGCCAGGCCTTCGGGGCGGTCCCCGCGATCGCGTTCGCGCCGCCGGAGTTCCCCGGGCGAGCAGTGCACCCCCACCAGGACGACGTCCCTCGGGGGGAACAGCCCGAGGCAGTCCCGCAGGCGCCAGGGCTCGCTGAGGACGTGGTCGACCACCACGTTGTTGCCCCCGGCGGCCATGCCGGCGACCGCGCGGTGGAATCCCCGCCAGGTGCGCCGCAGTACGCCCGGCAATTCCTCCGGGCCGACCTCGCGACGGGACCGCATGGCGTGGAACGCGTCCACCGGCATGTGGAAGTAGGTCCCGTCCAGGGTGAGCAGCAGTTCCCTGGCGATGCTCGACTTCCCCGAACTGGACGTCCCGTTGAGGAAGACGATGAGGCCGCCTGGCCCGGCATCGGGGGTTGCGTCGGTATCGGTGGTTGCGCCGGCTTCGGGCAACGTGCCTCCTCCGCCGCCGGACCGCCGGGGGGCCGTGGTGGGCGGTCGCCCTACGGCGCGTGCGTGCCGGGCGCGTTGGGGCCTGCCGACGGCTGGGTGGGGGGAGGACTCACGATCCGGTCCTCCACTGCGGACAGGACGAGCATCAGCCCGAGCAGGAACACCGGCAGCCCGAGCACCAATGCGGCGATCATCGCAGATCCTCCGCGTGCGGCGGGGACGTTCGCCGACTGCGGGCGAGGGCGTCGGACGGGTGGCGGGGGTCGTGGACACGGTGGGACACGGGCGACATGGGCACCTCCACTGTGGCGTCGGATGCCCGCCTTCCCCGCTTCGGGCGTTGTATGGGGGCGCCCGGGAAGCCGGCGCTCCCGCGTCCCGGTTCCGGTCCCGGGCGCCGCGCCCCGTCGGGTCAGTAGCGGAAGGCGTCGGGGCCGTCGAGCCGCCCGAACCGCCGCGGGTGCGGGATCTGCTCCGGCCGCTGGGCCCACCGGGCACGGCGGCGCCGGGCGCCTCCGTGCTCGCCCCAGTAGAGGACCGCGACGACACCGGCCGTCGCGCACAGCAACGCGCCGACGACGACGCTGTAGACCGTGCCCGCCGAGAGCACCCCGACCACGGTGCCCAGCACGACTCCCAGCATTCCCGCACCGAAAACGAGCCTGCGAATCTTCAAATCCATGAAGAATCACTCCCTTTCGCCAGAACGCATTCCCCGGTGAACGCCCGTCAATCCACGGATCGCCTTAACGAGTGACACCCGGACCGGGTTTGTGACACATCATCACGCGATTTCCCCCGCATTCCTCCACGCTCGGGAAGCCGCGGTTTCACACGAGGGCGTCCATCGCCGTGCGGTACAGGACCTCCTCGGCCCGGTCCCACGACCAGCCGTTCTCCACCACGAGCGTGCGCCAGCCGGTCGGGCCGAACCAGAACCAGAGCAGGTCGGCGGTCTCCTCCGGCGAGTAGCGCGGGGCGGGTGCGCTCACCGCCAGGAAATGCCGGGCGACCGCGCGCAGCGCCTCCCGGTAGTCCGCCGTCGCCCTTTCCCACAGCGCCTCGCCGTTCTCGTGCACGGGCAACGCCTTCTGAATCGCCTCGTGCGCCTTGAACTGGCTCTCGTTGCCCGCCCGGGTGCCGCCGGCGAGCGCCCGGAGGACGCCCTCGGGCGTCCGTACGGCCAGGATGCGCGCGACGGCCCCCTCGTAACCGGACCCCACGACGGCCTTGTCGACGATCCGGTCCAGGACCTCCGATTTGCTGCCGACGCTCGCGAAGACCGTCTTCGACGCGACCCCGGCCGCCGCCGCGATGTCCGCGACGGTCACCCGCCCGTAGCCGCGTTCGGCGAAGAGCTGCTCCGCCTGTTCGAGGATCACCGCACGCGTCCGCGCCGCGGCCTGTTCACGGAGCGGGGAGACGTATGCGCGCTTGGTGACCATGCCGTCATCCTACTATCAGTGCCGCTTTGACCTATCCAATCGGTCCTCTATAACCTCAATATCGGATGCGCGGCTCGCGCATCCGGTGAGACCGGCCCGCAGGACGGGCGGGCGAAAGGTGGGAACGATGGCGATGGACGCCAAGGACCTGGCCGAAGGGCTCTTCCGGATCCTGGAGACGGGCGACGCGGCGCTGGCCGCCGAGGTCGTGGGCGCCGACAACCACAACCGGGAGGCGGCCGTCTCGCCCGCGGCCTGTTCGACACCCGGCCCGGCGGGAACGTTGGCCTCTGGCGCGTGGCTCCGCTCGGCCTTCAGCGACCTGCGCTTCCCCGTGCTGGGCATCGCGCGCAACGACGATCAGGTCTGGATCCGGCTGCGCATGCAGGGACGGCACACCGGTCCGTTCGTGCGCTTCCGGGACGGCGTCCTCGACCAGGCGATCCCTCCCACGGGGCGCGAGGTCGACTTCGAGCAGGTGCACCTGCTCGACCTCCGCGACGGCAAGGTCGTCCGGCACGAGGCGCTGCGTGACGACGTCACGATGCTGGGCCAGCTCGGCGTCTTCCCCCCGTCGCCGGCCGTGGCGATGCGCATGGTCGCCTGGAAGGTCTCCGGACGCGCCAAGCGGGCCGCGGACGAGGTCACGAAGCTCGCCGCCGAGGCGGCCGGGCAGGCGCGCGCGTAGTCCGGCGGGCCCGGGTCAGCGGGCGCCCGAGGCGCCCCGTGCCAGCAGGAGCAGCGCGTCGACCAGGCTCTCGGCCGAGCTGCCGGTGGCCAGGCGGCGCAGCTGCATCCCGAACACCAGGGCCACGACCGTCGAGGCGGCCTCCTCGGCGTCCGGCACGCCGAGGGCGGTCAGCACGGACGCGGCGAGCCGGTCGTAGGCGGCGAAGCACTCCGCCGCGGCGTCCCGCAGCGCGGGGTCGCGGCCGGCCTGGACGTACAGCTCGAAGGGCGCGAGGTGGGTGCTGTCGAAGCCCGTCCCCTCGGCGACCTGCCCCACCAGCGCGGCGGCACCCTTGAGGTCGATGCCCTCCTCCTGCCCCCGGGCGGCCAGTTCGGTGAAGCGGCCGGTCTCCTCCTCCACGAAGTGCAGCAGGCTCTCCCGCAGCAGGTCGTGCTGCGTGGCGAAGTGGTAGGTCACCGAGCCGAGGGACACCCCGGCCTCCTGGGCGATGCGCCGGTTGGTGACCGCGGCGACACCGTCCTGACCGATGATCCGCAGGACGGCACTGATGATGTTCTGGCGGGTGCCGGCGGGGTTGGGCATGCCTGTCATTGTGTCACCGCGGCGGGGGCGCGCTGCTCGTACCAGCGCTGATCGCTCTCCAGCTGTGCGGCGAGCGAGATCAGCAGGGGCTCGCTGTGGGCCGGCCCGAGGAGCTGGGCGCCCACCGGCAGGCCGTCGCCGAAGCCCGCCGGGACGCTGATGCCGGGCCAGCCGAGCACGTTCCAGGGCCAGGCGTACGGGCAGGCCGCGATCACCGCCTGGTCGGTGCGCCGCCCGGACAGCTCGGTCATGGCGCCCACGGCCGGGGGCGGGGTGGCGGTGGCGGGGGTGAGGAGCACGTCGAAGCGGGAGAAGATCTCGCCGATCCGGCGGTGCTGGCCGCCCTCCGCGCGGCGGGCGCGGCGCAGGGCGGCCCCGGCGAGCAAGCGCCCGTTCCGGGAGGCGGTCAGGGTGCGGGGGTCGAGGAGCGTGCGGTCCGGGACGCGGTCGCTCCACTGGCTGATGCCGGCGAACGCGCGGGGCAGGAAGCTCAGTCCGATCAGGCCGTAGCGCGGCTCGGCCTCCTCCACCTCGTGGCCCAGCCGGGCGAAGGCGTCGGCCAGGTCCCCGAGCGCGCGGCGCACGGACGGGTGGAGCGGGGCACGGGCGGCGACGAACGGGGGCCGCCAGGACACTGCGATCCGCAGCCGGCCCGGTTCGCGTCCGGCCGCCTCGACGGCGGCGATGCCCGGGGGCCGGTGGAGGTCGCCCGGGTGCTGTCCGGCGGCTGCATCCAGCAGCAGCGCCGCGTCGCCAACGGTGCGGGCGAGCGGGCCGTTGACGGTCAGGCCGTGGAAGGACTCGGCGTCGGGCCAGGTGGAGACCCGGCCACGCTGCGGCTTGATGCCCACCAGACGCGTCCACGCCGCGGGGATGCGGACCGAACCCGCCCCGTCCGAGCCCAGCGCCGCGGCCACCACCCCGGCGGCCACCGCTGCCGCGGCGCCGCCGGAGGAACCCCCGGGAGTGTGCCCCAGGTCCCACGGGTTGCGGGTGGCACCGAAGGCGGGGCCCTCGGTGAACGGCCACTGCCCCAGCTCACAGGTGTTGGTCTTGCCGACGACGATCGCGCCGGCCGCGCGCAGCCGCCGTACCGCCTCGCCGTCCTCGGACTTGGCCGGGAAGGCCCCGGCGCAACCGAACGCGGTCGGTTCGCCCGCCAGGTCCGTGTCGTCCTTGATCGCGACGGGGACGCCCAGCAGCGGCAGCCGCTCGCCGCGCTCCAGCCGCCGGTCGGCCTCCTCGGCCTCCGCCAGGGCGGCCTCGGCACGCACGCGGCGGAAGGCGTTGACGGTCGGCTGGGTGGCGTCGATGCGGCCGAGCGTCACGCGCACCAGCTCCGCCGCGGTGACATCGCCTTCACGCAACGCCCGGGCCTGCGCCGCAAGCCCCTCGGTACGGGCAGTGGACACGGCCGCCCCCTCTCCCTATTGTTCGTTCGAACGAACGAGACGGGAGGTTAGACGGATGCGCATCGCCGGTGCAACTGTTCTGCTCACCGGTGCCACGGGTGGGCTCGGCCAGGACATGGCGCGCGAACTCGCCGCCAGGGGCGCGCGGTTGACCCTCAGCGGGCGCCGCGCCGACGTCCTCGAACCCTTGGCCAAGAGCCTGGACGCGAGGGCCGTCCCCGCCGACCTCGCGGATCGCGCCGACGTGGAGCGGCTGGCCGCCGAGTGCGCCGGCGTCGACGTCCTCGTGGCCAACGCCGCCCTGCCGAGCAGCGGCGAGCTGCTGGACTACTCCCCCGACCAGCTCGACCGCGCCCTGATGGTGAACCTGCGGGCACCGGTCCTGCTCGCGCGGCTGCTGGCGCCGGCCATGGTCGGGTCCGGGCGGGGCCACATCGTCCTCATCGGCTCACTGTCCGGCAAGGCCGCCTCGCGGTCCACCTCCCTGTACAGCGCGACCAAGTTCGGCCTCCGCGGCTTCGCCCACGGCTTCCGCGAGGACCTGCACGGGACCGGTGTCGGGGTGTCCTTGGTCCAGCCCGGATTCGTCCGGGACGCGGGCATGTTCGCCGACACGGGCGCCAAGGCGCCCGCCGGGGCGCGTACCGTGACGCCCCGACAGGTCACGGCGGGGGTCGTCCGGGCCGTCGAACGCAACCTCGGCGAGGTGAACGTGGCCCCGCCCGAGCTGCGCCTGCTCAGCGCCGTCGCCGGGCAGTTCCCGGTCTTCGCCGCCCGCGTCCAGCGGCTCAGCGGATCCGCCGAGCGTGCGACGCGGGACATCGTGACCGCGCAGCGGCACCGCCGCTGAGCGGCCGCCGTACGGGTGTGACGCCGTCCGGTACGACCGTACGGGGTCACATGTGCGGGTACCGGCGCCGCCGCCAGGTCCACGCCACCGCGGCGGCCGCCGCCGCCCAGCCGAAGAGCACCAGGTACGGGAAGGCGTACTGGTTCTCGGCGAAGTAGATCGCGTTGTGCTGGGCGTTGACCGAGGCCCCGGGCGGCAGCCAGCGGCCGACGGCCCCCAGCGGCTCGGGCAGGAGCAGCCAGGACACCGCCCCGCCCGAGGACGGGTTGCCGAGCAGCACCATGAGCAACCAGGTCGGCAGGATGGCCCACTTGCCGAACAGCATGTAGAACGCCGTGAACACCAGCCCCGAGGTCACCATCGTGAGGGTCAGGATCGCCCAGGACTGGAGGAAGGGCAGCCGCAGCACGTGCAGCCCCCAGTCCACCACCGCGACGATGGACAGGCTTCCGAGCGCGGAGTACGCGACGATCGTCAGGAAGCGCTCCAGCGGTCTGAGCTCCGACGCGTGCACGGTCAGCTGCACCGCGCCCAGGAAGCCCACGATGACCGCGGCGAGCGTGATGTAGAAGATCGCGAGCCCCTGCGGGTCGCCGGGCTGCAGCGGTCTGAGGTCGCCGAGGGTCAGCCGCACCCCTGCCTGCGCGGCCGCCACCGGGGCCGCCGCCGCCAGCACACGCGCCACCGAGGCCCCCGCGGCCGGCACCAGGTCGAACGAGACGGCGCCGCCCCCGGCCCTGGTCTGCGCCACGGCGAACACATGCTGCCGGTCAACGGCGTCGACGGCGGCCGCCCGCGTGGCGAAGCGGCGCTGCAGCAGTTCGGTGCTCAGACCCGAGTCCATGCCCGCCACGAACTTCTGCAGCTGGGGGGAGTCGTCCACGACGCCGATCGGGATGTGATGCGGTGTCGGATGTGCCATGGCGAAGCTGTACGAACCGGCGAACAGCCCCGCCCCCACCGCCAGGAGCAGGACGATGACCACGGCCGGCCGGAAACGTGACAGCCCGGAGGGGGCAGTCATCGGCTTACCCTCATCGCACCCTCCGAAAGGCCGAGCTCCGTCCCCGGCGGCCTCGCGGCACGGCCGGCGGTGCGGGGCGAACCCGCCGCCCAAGTTACTGCCGGTGATCCGCCCCCGCTACCTGACGGGACCTGGGTCCGGCGCACCGGCGTGAGGGCCCGGCGAGCCGTCCGGTCACGCTGCGGCGGCCTCCAGGGCGCGGACGGCCCAGTCGAGGGCGGGCCCGCGGCTCTCCAGGACGGGCCAGCCGTTGACCGCCGCGAGCAGCCGGGCGTACCGCTCCCGGCGTGGGTCGGACGCGGTCCGCAGACGGGTCAGCAGTCGTCGCCGGAGCTCGGCGCCGTCCGCGGCGCCGAGGAGGTCCGCGTACTCCGCGGCGACGGCCGCGACGACCGTACGCGCCCGGTCGGAGGCGGGGTCGACGCCGGCGGCCACGGCGGGGCCCACCCGCTCGCCGACCGACGCGACGACGTCGCGGCGCGGCGACGTGGTCCCGGCCCGGGCACGGTCGGCCGCGTGCTCCCCGGCCATCCGGCGCATCGTGGCCCGGAAGCCGGGGTCCCGTGACAGTTCGGCGAGCTCCACCCACGCCTGGACCTGGTCCGGCTCGGGGTCCTCGGGCAGCTCCGGGGTGAGGGAGCGGCGCAGGCCCGCGAGCGTGGGGGCGTCCGCGAGGTCACCGGGTCCGCCGAGGACGGCGTCGAGGAAGTCGTCGATGAGCCGTCCGCGTTCCACCGCGGACAGCCCGGCCAGTTCGTGCATGAGCTCGGTCTCCTCCGGGGTGGACCCGCGCCGGGCCACGGCCGTCAGCACCGCGCGCCGCAGCCGCAAGGTGCGGATCTGCGCCTCCAGGGCCGCGGCATGGGCCGCCGCGACCTCGGGCAGGGACAGCTCCCGGTCCACGACCCGCCGGATCGTGGCCAGGTCGAGTCCCAGCTCGCGCAGGGTCCGCACGAGTTCCAGCCGGGCTGGGGCCTCGTCGCCGTAGCGGCGGTAGCCGGCCGGACTACGGCCGGCCGGCGTCACGATCCCCCGGTCGGAGTAGGAGCGGATGGTCTTGACCGTCAGCCCGGTGCGCCGGGCCAGGTCGCCGATCGAGTAGCGCGCGTCGCCGTTCACACCTCCACTCTTCCGTCTCCCCCCGGGGGAGACTCAAGCCCCCGCGCGGGCCGCGACGGCACGGGCCGCCGCCGCGATGTCGCCCCCGCGGGTCGCGCCGGTGAGCGGATCGCTCGGTGCGTAGCGCACGGCGACGCCGTACTGGGCGCAGCGGGCGGCGATGGCGGGGCAGGCACGCTCCGCGAGGGCCGCGATGGTCAGGGAGGGATTGACGGTGAGGGAGGTGGGGACGGCCGCACCGTCCGTCACGAAGAGGCCGGGGTGGGTGCGCAGCTCGTTGAGCTCGGTCAGCGCGGAGATCGCGGCGGAGTCGCCGAGCCGGCAGGAGGCGAGGGGATGGGCGGTCACCGTGCCCGCCACGTCCTCGCTCCACGGGCGGACGGTGGCGAGGCCGTCCCGTTCCAGTACCGCCCGTGCGTGGGTGTCGGCCTCGGACCAGCCGCGCCGCGTGCCGGCCGTCGGTGCGAACCGCATGGTGCCCAGGCCCAGCCCGTTGGCCAGGCGGGTGAAACTGCCGGTGAGGGGCGGCACGCCGAAGCTGCCCTCGGCCTCGTCCTCGGTCATGGCGAGCACGGTGAGCCAGGAGCGCCAGCGGGCCCGCATCTGCTTCTTGGCGACGCCCGACCAACGCCCCCCGGCGGTCTGGGCGAGGGAGTTGGTCACGGTCGGGAAGTAGATCTGCTGGAGGGTGAAGCGGGAGAACTCCGGCGCCCGGGCGTCGAGTCGGTCGAAGGACGCCGCGGTGATCGGCATCCCGATGTGCAGCGCCTCGTACGCCACCGTCGCGCTGCGCGCCAGCCCGAGCAGGGAGCGGACCTTGCCCTCGTCCATCTCCGCGACGCTGACCCGGTCGCCGTTGCCGGAGAAGTAGCCGCCGACGGCCGGCGGGACTCCCCCCAGGGCGAGCGCCGAACGCTGCAGCAGGACCGGTGTGCCGACCGCGCCCGCGGCCAGCACCAGGACCTTGGTGTGGACGGTGCCCGCGCCGGTGGGGCAGGTGTAGTCCGCCGGGTCCACGGTGGTGTAGTCGACGGCGTAGCGGTATCCGGGCACCGTGGACGGGCGGATCAGCTGCACCTCGTGCAGGGGGCGGATCTCGGCCCCGTGGGCCTCCGCGGCGGGCAGGTAGTTGAGCAGCATGGAGCGCTTGGCGCCGAATCGGCAGCCCGAGAGCATCCAGTTGCAGTCGGTGCAGCGGGCCCGGTCGACGGCGACGGGCACCGGGTTACAGGTGTGCCCGGCGCGGTCGCAGGCGGCGGCCAGCACGCCGCCCGCGTACGAGACGTCGGGCCAGTCGAGCTTCGTCACGGGCAGGGCCTGCTCGACCTGCTCGTACCAGGGGTCGAGGGCGGCGCGGGTGAGGGAGGCGGGCCACAGCCGCCGTCCCGAGGCGTCGCGCCGGTCGAAGACGAAGGACGGCGCGCGCAGCGACGCGGCGAAGTAGACGACGCTGCCGCCGCCCACGCAGTTGCCCGCGACGACCGAGATGCCGTCTCCCTTGATCACGTCGACGATGCGGGGGTACGCGCCCAGGTCGAGGTCGTGGGTGAAGTCCTCGGTGGCCAGGCGCGGTCCGCGTTCGAGGACGGTGACCCGGGCTCCCGCGGCGGCGAGGTGGTAGGCGGGTATCGCACCGCCGAAGCCGCTGCCGATGACGAGGACATCGGTGGTCTGGGGGCTCATGCGGGGCTCCCGGAGGGGGTGGTGGCGGGGTGCGGCTCGGCGAGGGCCGTGCCGTAGGAGTGGGACGGGTAGCGCCACAGGCCGTCGGCGTCGGGCGGGGGGAAGCCGGTCCAGACCAGACCGGGGTGGCCTTCGGCGAGGGCCTGCGCGGTGTGGCGGTGGGCGGCGGTGTCGAAGGCCAGACCGACGAGGAAGGCGAGCAGTTGCCAGATCGGGCGGTCGAGGTCGTCGGCCCGGAAGAGCCCGGTGACCAGGGTGGTGCGGTGGTCGAAGGAGAGGCCGACGAAAGGCGGGCGGTCGAGCGGGAGCAGGATGAGCCGGCTGATCGCGTAGGCGGTGGCGCGGGCGTCCAGCAGCGCCGCGATGCCCGGCAGGAGCGGGTTCAGCGGGAGGTCGGGCGAGGCGAGCAGGGTGATGACGCCGGCCTGTACGGCGCCCGGGCCGGGGGCGGCACCGGCGATGGCGCGGTCGGAGGGGGAACGTCGCTCCCCCGGCACGAGGGTGTCGGCGAAGGCTTCCAGGGTGGAGACCGGCCAGGAGCCGAGCGCGGCGGGAGCGGCGGGAGCGGCCGCGGCGGGAGCGGCCGCGGCGGGAGCCGCCGCCGTGCCCAGCGCGGGCAGGGCGGCGACGGCGGCGGCCAGACCGCGCAGCACGGCGCGCCGGTCGATGCCGGGGAGCGGCTCCATCGGCTACCACCCCGCGCACAGGAGGCTGAAGGGCAGCGTCACGGAGAGCCCGCTCTCGCCGGCCTCGTCCCCGTAGGCGTCCAGGACGTCCGCCACCTCGGGCAGTTGCGGACGCAGCGCGGCCACCAGGTCGCCGATGCCCACGGTGACCCCGTTGAGCCGGAAGTTCGTCAGGAGCATCGCCGCACGCCGGTTGCGCTTGTCGAACCAGTAGCGGCCGTCCCAGGAGACGTACGGGACCGCGCCGGTGGTGGACTGCACGCTCCAGTGGTCGCGCTGGTAGTAGCGGCACACGGGGAGGGCGAGCGCGAAGCGGGCGGGTTCGGCGAGCAGGAAGCGGACGGCGCCGCCGTTGTCGAGGGTGATGTCGCGCTTGGAGTACTCCACGCACACCGGGTCGGACAGCCAGAGCCACGGGGCGGGGGTCTCGCCCTCCCCGTACGCGTGCCAGTCGCAGGCGGCGGCGAACGGCGGCTCGGAGTACGGGTCGGGAGCGTTGGCCGAGGCGGGGGCGGTGGCGGTCACCGCGAACAGGGCGGCCGCGGCCAGGGTCAGCAGGCGTGAGGAACGGCGGAAACGGGGCATGGGCAGACTCCGGCGGTCGTGGGGACGGGGCATACGGGGCCTGGGCACCACGCAGGATGCCGCTGACGCGACGTCAGGGCAAGAGGTTGCACACAGACTCATTGAATGAGTGGCTCATCCACTGCCTGAGTGTGTTGACGCGGTCCCCGTTGCTCAGTGGGCTTGGACCGGACCGCTTCGAGAGGACGACCACGGTGGAGCCACTGCCCCGCGAGACCATCGTCGACGTGCTGGAACGCCGCCTGCAGGAGGACATCCTGGGCGGCACCCACCCCGCCGGCACCCTGCTGCCCCCGGAACAACGCCTCGCCGAGGGCTACGGCGTCACCCGCACCACGGTGAAGCACGCCTTCGGCCGGCTCACCCAGGCCGGTCTCCTGGAGACCCGCCACGGCGTCGGCACCCGGGTCCGCGACTACCTGCGCCTCGGCGGTGCGGACCTGTTGCCCATGCTCGTACGGCACAACCCCGGGTGGCTGGCCGACATCTTCGAAGTCCGTGCCGGTGTCGGCACGTTGATCGCCGAACGCGCCGCCGTCAAGGCCACTCCCCCGCAACGCGCCCGGCTGCGCACCCTCCTGGACGCCGTCGGCACCGCCGCCGACCCCGACGCCGTCCAACTGGCCGACGCCGAGGTCCACCGCGCCCTCGCCCAGGCCACCGGCAACCGCGTCTACGTGCTCCTCACCAACACCCTCTTCGCCGCCTACCTGCCGTTGCGCGCCCGCCTGGTCGCCCCCTTCCGCGACCCGGCGGAGGCGGCCGCCCGCCTGGAACCCCTCGTCACCGCCGTCATCGACGGTGCCGCGACCACGGCCCGCACGGCGGCCCAGGCGTACCTCGCCGAGACGCAGCGCATCATGCTGGAGTCGCTGGAGCCGTCCTGAGCCGAGCGGACCGCCGCGGAAGGGTTCCCCGGTCCGCGGCGGCCGGCCTCGTCAGCGGGCCTGGTCGGTGGGCCGGATCAGGATCTCGTTCACCGCGACGTGGTCGGGCTGGGTGACCGCGTACAGGACGGCGGCGGCGATGTCCTCGGGCTGCAGGGTCCGCATGGACTCGGCCATGCTCTTGGCCATGGCCTGGATCGCCGGGTCGGTGATGTGGCTGGTCAGCTCGGTCGAGACGAAGCCGGGTTCGACCAGGACGACCCGGACGCCCTGTTCGGTGACCTCCTGACGGAGCGACTCCGCGAAGGCGGTGACGCCGAACTTGGTGGCCGAGTACACGCCGCTCGCGGCCGTCGCCGTGCGCCCCGAGGTCGAGGAGACCTGGACCACGGCCCCCTTGCGCTCCAGCAGGTGGGGCAGGGCGGCGTGGACCGCGTACATCGAGCCCAGCAGGTTGGTCTCGACCATGCGCGTCCACTCGGTGGTGTCCGCACCGAGGATCGGGCCGCTGAGCATGACGCCCGCGTTGTTGACCAGGATGTCGAGACCTCCGAAGCGCTCGACGGCCGCCGCGACCGCGTCGCGCACCGATGCGTGGTCGGTGACGTCCAGATCGATGGCAAGCATCTCGCCGGGGGCGTCCTGCACGAGGTCCTTCAGCCGGTCGGCCCGCCGGGCCCCGACCGCGACCAGGGCGCCGGCCTTCGACAGGGCGATGGCCGTGGCCCGGCCGATGCCCGAGGACGCGCCGGTGACGAGGACGACCTTGCCTTCCAGGGTGCCGCTCACGTTGTTCTCCCAGGGGTTCGTGTTCGTGGTTCGCGACCCGGGCAGAAGGTGACCGCCGGGTCATGTTGAGCGTAACAGCTAACCTGACCCTCCGGTCACGTTGGTGATAGGCTCCACACCTGGGAGGAGGCGCGGATGAGCGGGACGACAGCCACTCCGGGCCAGCGGGCGGACATGGTGCGCAACCGACGCCTGCTGCTCGAGGCGGCGACGGCGGCGTTCGCCGAGCGCGGGGTCGACGTGCCGATCGGTGAGATCGCCCAGCGGGCCGGCCTCGCCAAGGGCACCGTCTTCCGGCACTTCGCCTCGAAGGAGGACCTCCTCGCGGCGATCATGCTCCAGTTGCTCGACCAGCTCGTCGGCTCGGCCGGCCGCCTCCTGGAGGCCGACGACTCGGGGGCGGCGCTGCGCGAGTTCATGACCGACGGCGTCGAGGCGCTCGCCACCGACCGCGCGTTCTGCGAGGTGATCGGCCGCCCGTCACTGCAGCACGCCGAGGTCCGCGACCGCATCGCCCTGCTCTGCGACGCCGCCGAGGCGCTCACGGCCCGGGCGCGCGAGCAAGGCGCCGTGCGCGGCGACATCACGGGGACCGACGTCGTCCTGCTGCTCGGCGGGATCCACCAGACGGCGGCACCGCTGCTCCCCATCCAGCCGCAGGCGTGGCGCCGCTACCTCGCGCTGGCCTTCGACGGGCTGCGCGCCGCCGACTCCGGGCCCTTGCCGGAACCGCCACCCGCGCGCCTGGAGATCGCCGACCCCGCGACGTCGCCGTAGGGCACACGCACCCACCCCTCCCCCGACCAGCGGAACATCGGGCCCGCCGGCGCATGCCGCCGGCGGGTCTTGACCGCATCCATGCCCATGGGAGAGCATTGCTCTCATTAAGAAGCACTGCTCTCGACGGGGGATGGGGATGAAGCTGTTCTACGCGGGCCCGCCGCTCGGGGAACTGCACGAGGAGTACGCGAAGAAGGGCCGGCTGGACGAGCGCGCCCCGGTCAGGTCGACCAGTTCGGTCACCGTTGACGCACCGGTCGCCACGGTGTGGCGGCTCGTCAGCGACCTGCGGGCCTGGGACACCTGGCGCTCCGACGCCCGCGTCGTCGAGCTCGGGGCCGTGGAACCGGACGCACGCTTTCGCTGGAAGCTGCGGGGGACGCGCATCACGTCCTCCTTCGCCGTGGTGGCGCCCGAGCGGGAGCTGTCGTGGACCGGGCTGGCGATGGGCTGGATGAAGGCGGTCGACCGGATGCGGATGGCACCCACGGACGACGGCCGGACGGTCGTCACGATCGAGGAGTCGCTCTCCGGGCCGCTCCTCACGCTGTTCTACGACAGCACACGGCTCCGCAGGGGCCACGAGGAGATACTCCGCATGCTCAAGGCCGCCACGGAGGAGAGCGCGGAGGAGAGCAGGGCCTCGTGCCGGCCGGGGACCTAGGACCAAGGACCACTGGCCCGGTCCGCGCCGGTTGCGGGATGCTCCCCGCATGATCGAGCGCGAGGACGCGGTCCGGAGGGTCCAGGAGCACCTGGACCGGTGCTTCCCGGGGCGCATGGCGGTGGTGGAGGCCGAGGACCACGAACTGGTGTGGGTCGTCGTCTACCAGTCCGCGGAGTACGTCAGGACCGGCGACGCGGAGCATCTCCTGGCCGGCAACGGACCGTACCTGGTGGACCGTGCCGACGGCCGCATGCACGCGATCGGACCTGTGGACTACCTCATGGGCGGATGGGAGGACGAGTACCGGGCGCGTGTCCGCCGACTGCCGGTGCGGACCGCGGTGGACGATCTGGACGACGGGATACGCACGTCGGTGGCCGCCCGCGGCCGCGTGTTCGCCATGGTCGAGCTGCGGGAACGGATACCGGCGCTCACCCCCGCCGACGCCTTGGCCTACGTGACGGCCGTTCAGGCCGCCCGCCCCGCGCCGCGGCGTCCGCTCGCCGTCGTCAGCGAGGCCCTGGTGCCGTACCGGGAGCCCGTGATCAAGCCCGTCCCCCAGAGACGCGAAGACGCCGGTCAGGACGGGGGAACCTGACCGGCGCCGGTCTGCGTTGCGGGGCCGCGGTGGCGGTCGCCCCCGGCGAGGGGCTCCGTGGGGCTTCAGCCGAACGATCGTCCCCACGGGCGAAGGGATGAGGCCCGGGGTCACTGGCCCACTCACGGCACCCGCATTATGTCGAACCGTGCCCCGGCCCGGATTGTTCCCGCGTCCCGGTGGTCCGCGGCCGCGGAAGGCATGCCCGGGGCCCGCTGCGGGGAAGCGCGTTGCATGACGAAGACCGGTCTCCCGGAGGGCATCCGGGCCTGCCTGTTCGATCTCGACGGAGTGCTGACCAAGACCGCGGTCGTGCACGCCGCCGCCTGGAAGGAGGTGTTCGACGACTTCCTGCGGCACCGGGAGGGTGCGGACTTCCGCCCCTTCGACAAGGTGACCGACTACGACGAGTACGTCGACGGCCGCCCACGCGCGGACGGCGTGCGGGCCTTCCTGGCCTCGCGCGGCATCGAACTGCCCGAGGGCTCCGCGGACGACCCGCCCGAGCGCGACACGGTGCACGGGGTGGGCAACCGCAAGAACGTGATCCTGCTGGAGAAGATCCGCAGCGAGGGCGTCGAGGCCTACCCGGGCTCGGTCCGCTACGTGAAGGCCGTACGGGCCGCCGGCCTGCGGACGGCCGTGGTGTCCTCCAGCGCCAACTGCCGCGACGTGCTGGTCGCGGTCGGCATCGAGGACCTCTTCGACGTGCGCATCGACGGTGTGGTGGCCGCCGAGCGCAAGCTCCCCGGGAAACCGCACCCCGACACCTTCCTTGAGGCGGCGCGCAAGTTCGGGGTGGAGGCGAAGGCGGCGGTGGTCTTCGAGGACGCGCTGGCCGGCATGGACGCCGGCCGCTCCGGCCACTTCGGGTACGTCGTGGGGGTGGACCGGGTGGGCCAGGCCGACGCCCTGCGCGCGCACGGCGCCGACATCGTCGTACGGGACCTCGCCGAGCTGCTGGAGGCGGACGCGTGATCAGCCACTCCTCCTACGTGGTCGAGCCGTGGTGCCTGCGTGAGACGGAGCTGGACCTCGACGTGCTCGCCCAGAGCGAGTCCGTGTTCGCCCTCTCCAACGGCCACGTCGGCTGGCGCGGCAACCTCGACGAGGGCGAGCCGCACGGACTGCCCGGCTCCTATCTGAACGGTGTCCACGAACGGCACCCGCTGCCCTACGCGGAGGCGGGTTACGGCTACCCGGAGGCCGGCCAGACCGTCATCAACGTCACCAACGGCAAGATCATCCGGCTGCTCGTCAACGACGAGCCGTTCGACGTGCGCTACGGGCGGCTCGTCTCGCATGAACGCGTCCTCGACCTGCGCGCGGGGCATCTGCGCCGCACCTGCGAATGGACCTCCCCCGCCGGCTGCACCATCCGGGTGACCTCGACCCGCCTGATCTCGCTCACCCAGCGGTCCATCGCCGCGGTGGTGTACGAGGTCGAGGCCGTGGACGACGTGCGCCTGGTCGTCCAGTCCGAGCTGGTGGCCAACGAGCAGCTGCCGACGACCTCGGGCGACCCCCGGGTCTCGGCCGTGCTGGACTCCCCCTTGCAGCCGGAGGAGAACCTGGCACTGGACAACCGTCTGCGCCTGGTGCACTCGACCTCGGTCACCGGACTGCGGGTCGCGGTGGCGGCCGACCACGCCGTGGAGGGGCCGCCGTCCACCCGGAGCTTCAGCGAGAGCAACGACGACACCAGCCGGCTCACCGTCACCTCGTCCCTGGCGGCCGGGGAGAAGCTGCGCCTGGAGAAGATGGTCTCCTACGGCTGGTCCCAGGTCCGTTCGCTGCCCGCCGTGCGCGACCAGGTGGAGGCGGCGCTCGCGGGCGCCCGCAGCACGGGCTGGCAGGGGCTGTGCGACGAGCAGCGCGACTACCTCGACGCGTTCTGGGCGCGGGCGGACGTGGAGATCGACGGCGACGCCGAGATCCAGCAGGCGGTCCGTTTCGCCATGTTCCACGTCCTGCAGGCGGGTGCGCGCGCCGAGCAGCGTGCGATCCCGTCGAAGGGCCTGACGGGCTCGGGCTACGACGGGCACTCCTTCTGGGACACGGAGACCTTCGTCCTTCCGCTGCTCACCCTGACCTCGCCGGAGTCCGTCGCGGAGGCCCTGCGCTGGCGCCGTGCCACCCTGCCCGCCGCCCGGGAGCGCGCCCACCAGCTCGGCCTCGAGGGCGCCGCCTTCCCGTGGCGCACGATCGACGGCTCGGAGGGCTCGGGCTACTGGCCGGCGGGAACGGCCGCGTTCCACATCAACGCGGACATCGCCGACGCCGTCGTCCGCTACGTCTCCCTCACCGGCGACGAGGACTTCGAGCGCGAAACGGGTGTGGAGCTCCTGGTGGAGACCGCGCGCATGTGGCACTCCCTCGGTCACCACGACCCCCACGGGAACTTCCACATCGACGGGGTCACCGGGCCCGACGAGTACAGCGCCATCGCGGACGACAACGTCTACACCAACCTGATGGCCCAGGCGAACCTGCGCGCCGCCGCCGACGTCGTCGAACGCCACACCAAGGAGGGCGCGGCCCTCGGCGTCGACGACGAGGAGACGGCCGCCTGGCGGGACGCGGCCGCGGCCATGACCGTCCCCTACGACAGCGCGCTCGGCGTCCACGAGCAGTCGGCGGGCTTCACCCGGCACCAGATGTGGGACTTCTCCACCACGCAGCCCGACCAGTACCCGCTGATGCTGCACTTCCCCTACTTCGACCTGTACCGCAGGCAGGTGGTCAAGCAGGCGGACCTGGTACTGGCCATGGTCAAGCAACCGGAGGCCTTCGACGACGAGCAGAAGGCACGGAACTTCGCCTACTACGAGCCGATGACGGTGCGGGACTCGTCCCTTTCGGCGTCGACGCAGGCGATCATGGCCGCCGAGGTCGGTCATCTGCGCCTCGCCTACGACTACCTGGGCGAGGCGGCGCTGATGGACCTGCACGACCTGGAGAACAACACCCGTGACGGCCTGCACATCGCCTCCCTCGCCGGCACCTGGGCCGCGCTGGTCGGCGGCTTCGGCGGGATGCGGTACCGGGACGGCTGCGCCGCCTTCGCACCGCGGCTGCCGGAGAAGCTGCGGCGGCTCGCCTTCACCCTGCAGGTGCGGGGGCGGCGGCTGAGGGTGGAGATCACCGGCGCGGCGGCGACGTACACCCTGCTGGACGGGGAGCCGCTCGAGCTCTACCACTACGACGACGGGTTCACGCTCACCGTCGACCGCCCGCAGACGCGCAAGGTGCCGACCCTGCGCACGCGTCAGGCGCCGGAACAGCCGCCGGGCCGCAGTCCCCGGCACCGCTGACCTCCCCGCGTGCGCGGCGGGTGCGCGGCGCCGGTCCCCGAGGGGGCCCGGCGCCGGGTCAGCGCCCGGGGAAGTGGGGCAGGACCTCCTCGGCGAGTTCGTGCAGTACCTCCGCGACCGGGCGGTCCCCCGGACGGAGGTTGAGGGAGACGTGGGCGACGCCCAGGTCCGCCATCGCGCCCAGGTGTTCGACGAGGGCGGTGCGCCCGGTACGCAGGCCGAGGCGGATCAGGGCGCTGAAGCCGAGGCGGTCGGCGAGCCGGGCGAGGTCGGCGTGACCGCTCAGGTCCGGCACCCCGAAGGGGCGCCCGGCCTGCTGGTCGGCGGCACGGCGGCCGGCTCCCCAGTCGTTGTCCAGGGGCAGTTCGAGTCCGAGGGTGAGCCGCTGGTGCGCGCCGGTGAGGCGGGTGAGGGCGGTGCTGGTCATGGTGCGGGCCTTCGTCGGTGCGGTGTCGGGGCCGGGACCGGCGGTGCCTGTGGTCCCGGCCCCCGCGGTCAGTGCCGGGAGGTGAGGGCCGGCTGCTCGGCGGGCGCGGCCCCGGTGACGACCCGGCTGGTCCGGCCGCCGCGGCCCTTCTCCAGTGCAGCGGAGACGACCGCGAGCACGAGGGCGGAGGCGGTGAGGACGGCCCCGACGAGGTTCGGCGCGGTGTAGCCGAAGCCCGCGGCGATGACGACCCCGCCGAGCCAGGCGGACAGCGCGTTGCCGAGGTTGAAGGCGCCGATGTTGACGGCCGAGGCCAGGGTGGGTGCGCCGGACGCCTGGTCCAGGACCCGCTTCTGCAGCGGCGGCACCGTCGCGAAGCCCAGGGCGCCGATGAGGAGGATCGTCACGCCGGCCGTGACCTCGTTGTGGGCGGTGAGGGTGAACAGCGCCAGCACGGCGGCCAGGGAGCCCAGCGCCGTGTACAGCATCGGCATCAGGGCGCGGTCGGCGTACTTGCCGCCGACCAGGTTGCCGACGACCATGCCCGCGCCAAACAGGACCAGCAGCCAGGTGATGGAGGAGTCGGCGAACCCGGTGACCTCGGTCATCATGGGCGCGATGTAGGTGATGGCCGCGAAGACGCCGCCAAAGCCGAGCACGGTCATCGCCATGGCCAGCAGGACCTGGACGTTGCGGAAGGCGCCCAGTTCGTGGCGCAGGCGCACGCCCTGCGGCTTCGGCATGTCGGGCACCAGCTTGAGGACGCCGGCCAGGCCGACGACGCCGAGGCCCGCGACGACGAAGAAGGTCACGCGCCAGCCGGCGTTCTGACCGATGAAGGTGCCCAGCGGCACGCCGATCACGTTGGCCACGGTGAGGCCGGCGAACATCATCGAGATCGCGCGCGCCTTCTTCTCCGGGGCCACCAGGTCGGCGGCGACGACCGAGCCGATGCCGAAGAAGGCGCCGTGCGTGAAGGAGGCGAGGATGCGCCCGGCCATCATCACGCCGAAGGCGGGTGCCAGGGCGGAGACCAGGTTGCCGAGCACGAACAGGCCCATGAGCAGCATGAGCATGTTCTTGCGGGACACCTTGGTGCCGAGCAGCGTCATGATCGGCGCGCCGATCATGACGCCGAGTCCGTAGCCGGTCACGAGCAGGCCGGCGGTGGGGACGGAGACCCCGAAGTCGGAGGCGACCTCGGGCAGCAGGCCCATGATCACGAATTCGGTGGTTCCGATCCCGAAAGCCCCGATGGCGAGGGCCAGGAGCGCGAGAGGCATGGCGGAGACCTTCCAGATGTTGCAGTGGCACCTAACAAGCGAAAACAATAATTGCAGACGCGCTATAACGTCAAACGCTGGACATCTCCGGGCGGCGGCTTACCATGGCCAGTGACGACGAACAGCCTTCACCCGCAGCCGCTGCACAAAGGGGACCTCGATGACCGCCACCGATCCGGCCCTGACCGCCCTCGCCCAGGGGTGGCACGCCCTGTCGCTCCTGCACGGACGGATCGAGGGGCGGATCGAGAAGCAGCTCCAGGTTCACCACGACCTCAGCGTGCGCGAGTACTCCCTGCTCGACGTCCTCAGCCGTCAGCACGACGGGGAGGGCGGCCACCTGCAGATGCGCCAGGTCGCCGACGCCGTCGTACTGAGCCAGTCGGCGACGACCCGCCTGGTCACCCGGCTGGAGGACCGCGGCCTGCTGGCCCGCTACCTCTGCCCCACCGACCGGCGCGGCATCTACACGGACGTGACGGAGGCCGGCCTGAAGCTGCTGGAGGAGGCCCGGCCGACGAACAACGCGGCGCTGCGCTCGGCGATGGACGACGCGGCACTCGTCCCGGAGCTCGCCCCCCTGGTCAAGGCGGTGGAGGACCTGCAGGGCGCGAAGGTCCCGGCTTCCTGACCCGGCCATTCCGCGCACGAACTTATTCCGCGTTTGCAATTAACCGCGTGCGCAACTAATCTGGTCGTGGAGCACGGGAAGGGCGCGTCCCCCGCCCCCTCCCGGGACGTTCACCCGTCCGCACTCGCACCGGCACCCATCGCCGGCCGCGACGCGAAAGGATCTGCACCATGACCACCCCCACCCCGGACATCACGCTGAACAACGGCGTCACCATGCCGCAGCTCGGCTTCGGCGTCTTCCAGGTGCCCGACGCCGACACCGCGACCGCCGTCACCTCGGCCCTGGAGAGCGGCTACCGCAGCATCGACACCGCGGCGATCTACGGCAACGAGGCCGGCGTCGGCCAGGCCCTCGCCGCCTCGGGCATCGCCCGTGACGAACTGTTCGTCACCACCAAGCTGTGGAACGGCGACCAGGGCTACGACAGCACCCTCGCCGCCTTCGACGCCTCCCTCGCCAAGCTCGGCCTCGACCACGTGGACCTCTACCTGATCCACTGGCCGGCCCCGGCCCGTGACACCTACCTGGACACCTGGCGCGCCTTCGAGAGGATCCACGCCGAGGGCCGGGCCCGCGCCATCGGCGTCTCGAACTTCCAGCCCGCGCACCTGCAGCGGCTCATCGACAACGGCGACGTCGTGCCCGCCGTCAACCAGGTGGAGCTGCACCCCCAACTGCAGCAGGCCGAGCTGCGCGCCTTCCACGCCCGGCACGGCATCGCCACGGAGGCATGGAGCCCGCTCGCCCAGGGCGCCGTCCTGAAGGACCCGGTCATCACCGGCATCGCCGGCCGCCTGGGCAGGACCCCGGCCCAGGTGATCCTGCGCTGGCACCTGCAGCTCGGCAACGTGGTCATCCCCAAGTCGGTGACCCCCGAGCGGATCCGCGAGAACCTCGACGTCTTCGACTTCGTGCTCTCCGACGCCGACGTCGCGGCGATCACCGCCCTCGACAACGGCACCCGCATCGGCCCGGACCCCGACGCCTTCAACTGATCGCCCGGCCACGGGCCGCGGGGCACCCCGCGGCCCGGCGGGCGGCAGCGTACGGCGCGTGCCTCAGGAGGCGGTGCGCTCCTCGATCCGCCGCAGCGCCTGCTTGAGGTACCCGGCAAAGCGCGGGTAGTTCTCGCTCATCGGGAAGTGCCCGATCTCCTTCATCTCGATGAACTCGGCCCCGCGGATCTGCTCCGCGGTACGGGCCCCGTCCTCGGGGGTGGTCAGGTAGTCGTACTCGCCGGTGAGCATGACGACCGGGCAGCGCTCCCCGTCGATCTCCCCCAGCCTGCCCCGGAGGTCGTGGTCGACGGAGTAGAAGTACAGGTCGCCCTTGAACGCCTCCGAGCCCTGGCTGTAGTAGAACCAGGTCGCCCAGCGGTCCGCGTCGGGCGACTGCGGGGCCATGAGGTCCCACACCCCGCTGGCGCAGACCTGCGCCGCGTTGGCGTGGGGATGCTGCCACCAGTCGAGGTAGAAGCCGGGAGAGTAGTCCGCACCCTCCACGGGGATGACCGCCTTGAAGCGGTCCGGGTGCCGCAGCGCCAGTTGCAGGGCCACGTTCCCGCCGAAGGAGGAGCCCATGAAGATCGGGTCCTCCAGACCCAGCGCGTCGCAGAACGCGGTGATGAAGGCGACGTAGTGGTCGGCGGTGAGCTTGTACTCCTCCTTCCACCACTCCTTGTTCAGCGGCGGGTCGGACTTGCCGTGGCGGGCGAGGTCGTAGGCGATGACGCGGTGGTTCGCGGTGATCTCCTCGTCCTCCAGGAGGCCGCGCCACTGGTGGTTGTGGCAGCCCGCCGTGTGCTGGCACACCAGCGGCTGTCCCTGGCCGTTCTCCAGGTAGAAGACCTTGTACTGGACGTCCTCCACGTCGATCGTGACGTAGTGGCCGGTCACCGGGGAGATACGGGAGGCGGTGCTCATCGAGGGGTCCTTTCGGCGGTGCGGGGCGGAACGGTGGTTCAGCCCAGCGGGCCGGTGAGGCGGAGCAGTTCCAGCTGACGGGTGAGGCAGCGCAGGTTCTGCATGAGGACCAGCAGGTCGCCCTCCAGCCGCATGTCCCGCTGGAAGCTCGCCGCCCAGATGCCGTGGTACATCGGCTTCGGCACCGGCGAGCAGAACTCCCGCCAGGTCGCGGCGCCGGCCCTGATGGCGAAGTCGTAGGCGGTGAGCGGCTCGGGATCGACGACGAGGTCCTCCACCCGGCCGCGGTGCATGCGCACCAGGAAGGCGTGCCGTTCCATGTCCAGTAGATAGGTGCAGCTGAAGTACGCCCCGTGCGCCCGCAGCTCCGCGTCGCCGTCACTGAGCCGGCGGAACTCCTCCACCGGCCCCTGTGCCGTTGCCGTCGCCATGTCCTCTCCTCGCTGACGTCGATCTTTGCGCCCAGCTAATACACCGCCAGGTGCGCGCGGGCGGGGGCACGCCGTCACGTCCCCCGCACGCACCCCGGCAAAGCGTCCGGTGGTGGCACCACCACCCCGCACGGCGCGCCCACCAGGCGGGCCTCGCGGCGGGCCCGCCCTCCTGGTGCACCTCCGGGGAGGACAGCGCCCCAGATGCCCTCATAGGATAAAGATCATCATTGAATGCCACATTTGCCCCGAAGGTGATCGGTATGAGCGTCCAGGGCGTGAACGAGCCGATGGCACCCGGCGACGGCCGGCCCGAGGTACCGCCGACCGGCGGTGCGGGTGCCGCCGACGACAAGCGGCCGTCCCAGCACGACTACCACCACCCCGCCGCAGCCTGGGGCGCGAGGGCGCCGGCCCCTCCCCCGTGCGCGGGCACAGCAACGTCCAGGGCAACCGCACGTGCGGCATCGACCACCGGCCGGCCGAGGCCTTCCTGGACCGGCTCGCCGCGGTCTGCGGCATCGACCCGCCCCGGGAGCACGAGGTGTTCGTCGGGATGGGCGGCAATTTCGTGCTCGCCGCGCCCGACACCCCGTACACGGCCCAGGGCCTGGCCAAGTGCGCCCTGACGGCGCACGTGAGCACCAAGCTCAACCGGAGCCACCTCGTCCACGGCAGGCAGGCCCTGATCCTGCCGTGCCTGGGCCGCACCGAGAAGGACGAGCAGCGGCGCGGACTGCAGGCCACGTCCGTCGAGGACTCCATGAGCATGGTCCACCTGTCCGTCGGCATGAAGCGGCCCGCCTCGCCCCACCTGCTGTCCGAACCGGCCATCATCGCCGGCATGGCGCGCGCCGCCCTCCCCGGCAGTTCCACGCCGTGGGAGCACTACGTCGAGGACTACGACCGGATCCGCGACACCATGGCCAAGGTCCTGGACGGGTTCGAGGACTTCAACCGTCGTGTCCGGCTCCCCCTGGGCTTCCGGATCCGCCAGCCCGCGCGCGAACTGGTCTTCTTCACGCCCTCCGGGCGTGCCGAGTTCTCCAGCGCGCCGCTGCCGGACGTGGTGCCCCGCGACGGGATGCTCGTCCTGCAGACGATGCGCTCCCACGACCAGTGGAACACCACCATCTACTCGGACGACGACCGCTACCGCGGCGTGAAGAACCTGCGCACCCTCGTCCTGATGAACCCGGCCGACATGCGGGCCCGGGACATCGAGCCCGGCACCCTCGTCGACATCACGGCGACGGCCAAGGACGGCAGCCGGCGCACGCTCACCGGCTACCGCGCGCTGCCCTACGACATGCCCCGCGACTGCGCGGCCGGCTACATGCCGGAGATGAACGCGCTCATCGCCGCGAACGACTACAGCACCCAGAGCGACCAGCCGCTGATGAAGAGCGTCCGGGTCACCATCGGCCCCACCGGCTGAGGCGCCTGCCGTCACCACGATGCTCCCCCGCCACCGGGCGTGACGGGGGAGCGTCGGCGCGGGTTCAGCCCGCGAGCGTGCCGTGGAGCGCTTCGAGGCCGTCGCGGTAGATGCCGGTGAACAGCTCGACCACCTCCGCCTCGCCGGCACCGTCGGGGACGAACCGGCCGCTCCACACGACCTCCGCGACCTCCGGCTGCCCGGGTACGGCGTGGACCCGCAGGTCGGAGACGTACCCGGTCACGGGGAAGGGCGCCTGAAGGATCGCGTACGCGTAGTGGCGCTCGGCTTCGTTGAAGGCCACCATGCGCTCGACGATCACCTCGCCGTCGGGGTTGCGGAGCCTGCGCACCCGCCCGCCCTCCAGTGGGGTGCTCTCGGGGATGAACGGGAGCCAGTCGGGCAGCGCGTGGAAGCCGCCGATCAGGTCCCAGACGCGTTCGGGCGACGCGGGCACGACTCGGCTGACCGAGGTGGACGCCATGGTCTTTCTCCTTGGCTTGTGGGGGGGCGAGGGCGTTCAGGCGCCGTTCGGGAGCGGCGCGGCGGGGCTGACGAGGCCGGAGGCGCGCAGGTCGGACCAGAAGGCGGCCGGGACGTCCTCGTTGAGCGCGGCGATGTCCTCGGCGATGCGGCCCGGCTTGGTCGAGCCGGGGACGGCGGCGACGGCCACCGGGTGCGCGAGGGAGAACTGCAGGGCCGCCGCCTTGACGCTCACCCCGTGGCGGGCCGTGATCTCCTTGATGCGCCGTACGCGCTCGACGATCTCCGGAGGCGCGTCCTGGTACTCGAAGTGGGTGCCGCCGGCGAGGACCCCGGAGCTGTAGGGGCCGCCGACGACCATGCCGACGCCCTGTTCCTGCGCCTTGGGCAGCAGCCGCTCCAGCGGTCGCGCGTGGTCCAGCAGGGTGTAGCGGCCGGCGAGCAGGAAGCCGTCGGGCTGCGGCTCGTCCAGGTCGAGCGTCAGCTCGATGGGCTCGACCCGGTTCACGCCGAGGCCCCAGGCCTTGATGACGCCCTCGTCGCGGAGCCGGGACAGCACCCGGAAGGCGCCCGTGCGGGCCTCCTCGAACTTGCTCAGCCACAGGTCGCCGTGGAAGTCCTGGGCGATGTCGTGCACCCAGACGATGTCCACGCGGTCGACGCCGAGGCGCTTCAGGCTTCCCTCGATCGACCGCTCGGTGGCGTCGGCGGTCCATTCGTGGAGCATCGCGTTCGGACGGCCGTGCTCGAAGAGCCCGCCCTTCTCGCCGAGGTCGCGGGCGCCCGGCTCGGGCTCGTCCAGGATGACGCGCCCGACCTTGGTGGCCAGCACGTACTCGTCGCGGGGCCGCCGCGAGAGCAGCTCGCCGAGCCGCAGCTCCGCGAGACCCGCGCCGTAGAAGGGGGCCGTGTCGTAGAAGCGGACGCCCTGGTCCCAGGCGGCCTCCAGGGTCGCGCTCACCTCCTCTTCGGGGATGGCGCGGAACATGTTGCCGAGGGGGGCGGTACCGAAGCCGAGGCGGCCGGGGATGAGTTCCTTGAGCGACATGATGGTGCCTTTCGACGACCGTACGCGGGGGGCGAGGTACCCCGCCGCGGGGCCGGGAGGTGAGGGGATTGCGCCTTACGAGGATCGAGGTTACTTGCAGACGCGGACTAATGCAAACGCTTGATATCTGCGTCATCCACTTGTGGGCGATCGAGCACTGCACGCGGGATGCGGGAATTAATCAGCGCGTGCAATTATTGAGGGAGCCTGTAGGGCGCATACGCATGAGCGATGCAACGACGCGTTGCCGCGTGACCCGGCCCCGACCGCCCCCTGAGGAGACAGCTTCGTGACCACCACCTTGTTCGAGCCTTTCACCCTCCGGTCGCTGACCATTCCGAACCGGATCTGGATGGCCGCAATGTGCCAGTACAGCGCCGCGCCGGACGGCGAGCAGGCGGGCGTGCCGAACGACTGGCACTTCACGCACCTGGCGGCCCGGGCCACCGGCGGCACCGGACTGATCATCACCGAGGCCACCGCGGTCAGCCCCGAGGGCCGGATCAGCCCGTACGACCTCGGCATCTGGAACGACACCCAGGTCGAGGCCTTCCGCCGGATCACCGCCTTCCTGAAGTCCCAGGGCACCGTGCCCGGCATCCAGCTCGCCCACGCCGGCCGCAAGGCCTCCACCGAACGCACCTGGGTCGACCGCGGCGCCCCCATCACCCCCGACACCCAGCACGGCTGGACACCCGCCGGCCCCAGCGCCGTCCCGTTCGACACCGGCTCCACCACACCGGAGGAGCTCAGCACCGAGCAGATCGGCCGGATCGTGGCGGACTTCGCCGCGGCCGCCCGGCGCGCCCTGGACGCCGGGTTCCAGGTCGCCGAGATCCACGGGGCCCACGGATACCTCATCAACCAGTTCCTCTCCCCGCACAGCAACCGCCGCACCGACGGCTACGGCGGGGACTTCGCCGGCCGCACCCGCTTCGCCCTGGAGGTCGTCGACGCCGTCCGCGCCGTCTGGCCCACCGACCTGCCGGTCTTCTTCCGCATCTCCGCGACCGACTGGCTGAGCGAGAACGCCGACGACGACCGCGAGGGCTGGACCGCCGACGACACCGTCCGCCTCGCCAAGGAGCTGCAGGCCCGGGGCGTGGACCTGATGGACGTCTCCACGGGCGGCAACGCCCCCAACGCCAGGATCGTCGCGTCTCCCGGCTACCAGGTGCCGTTCGCCGAGCGCGTCCGCAACGAGACCGGTATGCCCGTGGCGGCCGTCGGCATGATCACCGAACCCGACCAGGCGCAGACCATCGTCGCCTCCGGCAAGGCCGACGCCGTCCTCCTCGGCCGCGAGCTGCTGCGCGACCCCTACTGGGCGCGCCACGCGGCCACCGCGCTGGGCGGGAAGGTCACCACCCCGGTTCAGTACCACCGTTCCTGAAGGTCGTAACAGCCCCGTCCCCGTCGTACCGTCGTACGGCGGGGACGGCGCACGCCGGAGGCGGAAATCGCGTTGCGCGGCGTCTCCCCGCCCGGACAGCATCACCCCCGTGACCTACACGCTGCGTGAGTACGCCCCTGCGGACGAGGCCTCCTGGCTGCGCTGCAGGGTGCTCTCGTTCCTGGGCACCGCCTACTACGACGACGTCGACCGCGCCAAGCCGCCGATCCCGGCCCCCGGCCTGGAACTCGTCGCCGTCGACGCGTCGGGGACGGTCGTCGGCATCATGGACACCGTCGTCGACACCGCCCTGGCGACCATCGACACCGTCGCGGTCCACCCCGACCACCAGCACCGCGGTCTCGGCCGGGCCCTCCTGCACCGCACACGCGCCGAGGTCCGCGAGCGGGGCGCGACGACCCTCGACGCCTGGACCCGCGACGACCCGGACACCCTCGCCTGGTACCGCGCCATGGGCTTCGCGGAGAGCGACCACTACCTGCACGTGTACGCCCACCAGTACACCGCTCCCGGCGAACCGGACCGCGCGATCCTCACCCCGCGCCCCGGCCTGCGGCTCATGGCCGCCTTCCTGCACGCGCAGCTCGAGGACGAGACCCGCATGCGCGCGGAGTTCAGCCGCGTCCACGTGTGCCGGCGCTTCTCCATGACGACGTGACCCCTCGCCTTCCCCGACGGCCTTCCCCTGCTCGCCGTTCCGGTCCCGCCCACGCCGGACGGCGCCCCCCGGCATCGCACGGCCGGCCTGGCCTGCGCCACGATGGTGCCCTGTGAACGACCTCCTGTACGGCCTGGCCGGCAATCCCTCGCTGCCGCCCGAATGGGTCGACCGTCTGATCGCGACCGCGGACGCCGATGTCGCCGGTGCGCTCGCCGACCGCCCCGACCTCACCCGTGCGCAGGTGGCGGCCCTGGCCGCGCGCGACGAGGGCGCCGCCCTGAGCCTGGCGTACGGGGGACGTCTCTCCGCGGCCGATGTCGATCCCGTCGACCGGCCGTTCGTCGCGCTCGCCCTGCTGGACGGGCGCGCGGGACCGCCGGAGTGGGCGCGCCTGCTGGCCACCACGGGGTCCGTCGAGCAGCGGGAGAAGCTGGCCGGCTGCCCCGGTCTCCCCGAGGATGTGGCGCGTGCCCTCGCGGCGGACCCCGAGGTCGGGGTGGTCGCGGAACTCGCGCTGTGGACGACGTCCGATCTCGCCGCCCGCCTGGCGGAGCACCCGCATGCCGGGGTGCGTCGCGCGGTCGCGGTCAACGAGGCGACCCCACCTGATGTGCTGGCGGCGCTCCTCGACGGCGGAGCACTGCCTCCGGCACGCTTCTGCCGGGTCTGCGAACATGAGCCGACGCATGAGCCGACGCCGCCCGGGGAGCACTGCGAGGGTGCGCACGAGTCCACCGTGCACGCGACGCTGCAGGCCGCCCTGGGCAATCCGGCCACGCCCGCGTCCGCCGCCGCAGCCTTCGTCGACCATCCGTCCCTGCTGCTGCGCCAGGAACTGGCCGGGCGGATCGACCTGCCGCCGCAGGTGTACGCGCGGCTCGCAACCGACCCCGTCCCCTGGGTCAGGGCGCAGCTCGCGGACAACCCGGGGATCGGCGAGGAACTGATCCGGACCCTGGCCGTCGACCTCGGCCACGACGTGCGGCGACGGCTCGCACACCACCCGGCGGTGCCGCTGGACGTCCTGGACCGGCTCGCCTCCACCGTCCGGATCGGTCCGACGCCGCTGCCGCGCATCTCCTCGGCCACTCCCGACGAGATCGCCGGGCTCGCCACCTCACCGAACCCCGTCCTGCGGATGTTCCTGGCCGGGCGAACCGATCTGCCCGACGAGATCCGCGACGCCCTGGCCCGCGACCCGGACGCGAAGGTGGTGGGCGCCCTCGCGCCCCATCCCGGTCTGAGAGAAGCCCAGTTGGCGTCCATGATCGACCGGCATGGTGCGCGTGTCGCCGCGCGGGTGGCGGCCAACCCGGACGCGACTGCGGCCCTGCTGGAGCGATTGGCGCACATCCGGCCCCCCGTCCGGAAGGCGCTGCGCGAGATCGCCCGGCACCGGCACGCGACGGCCGCGGCGCTGATCCCCTGCCTCGACGACCTACGGGCAAGGCCCCTGGCCGCGGCCCACCCGGCCCTGCCGCCCCCGGTGATCGCCGAACTGCTTGCGGACGAGGACGCGCAGGTGGTGCACGCGGCGGCCGCCAATCCGTCCCTGCCGTCGGCGGCGATGGCACGTCTGCTGCGCTGATCGTCGTGCGGCCGAGGGCTTCCTTCGACGGCCCGAGGGTCTTGCCTGCATCAGGCGGGCCGGCACCGCCGGACCCGAAGCCTTGCCGCCGCCCGCACAGCGCTAGCATCGGGACGCATGATCGTATGGCTCAACGGCACCCACGGCGCGGGGAAGACGACGACCAGTGCGCTCCTGCAGCCGCTGATCCCGGATTCACGGGTGTTCGACGCCGAGAAGGTCGGCGAGACGCTCATGGACATCACGCCCGGGCTGCCCGCGACGGACAACTTCCAGCACTGGCCGCCGTGGCGACCGCTCGTCGTCGAGACCGCCCGGCGGGTACTCGACTACACCGGCGGCACCCTGGTGATGCCCATGACCGTCCTGGTCGAGCGGTACTGGCGCGAGATCAGCTCGGGCCTTGCCCGGCATGCCATCCCGGTCCGGCACTTCGTCCTCCACGCCGACCAGGACACCCTCCGCGGGCGCATCGAGGGCGACACTGTTCTCGGCCCCAATTCCCCGTTCCGTCTCCGATACCTCGAGCCCTACGCCGAGGCGGCCCGCACCTGGTTGCACGGCGAGGCAGAGGTAGTCGACACCACGCACCTCACGCCCGCCCAGGCCGCCCAGCAGATCGCGGAGGCCGTCAAGGGCTGAGGTGCTGAGCCGAAGCACGATGGGTGTCACCACCGGCATCCACTGAACTGCGGCTTCGGCCGGGCGAAGCACAGTGGTTGTCACCGGTACGGCGCGCTACCTGTCACCCCCTCTGCGCCCCGCAGCCGCCTGAGCCGAAGGCAGCAGCATCAGATCCTGCCCGCGCGGTGCCGATCGTGACGCTACCGGTGCTGTACCTGGTGGCGGTCGTGATCCGTGTGGCGGGGGCGGTGCTGGTGGGGCGGATCAGAGGGGGGGACCAACCTCGCGTGGTGACCGTCACAGGGCTCCGGCGTCCCGGGCCGTCCAGACGCTCGGATAGATCGGCCGGAAGCCGAGCTCCCGGCGGATGCGCTGGTTGGACATGATCCCGAACCACGGGTCGGGGTCCGTGAGCTCGTGGAGCCCGGCGGGCACCTCGACGCCGTTGAGCTGGTACAGCTCGACCGTCGTGACAGGGGCGTCATCGGCGATGTTGTAGATCCGGCCGGCGATGCCCGGCGCGTACAGCAGACGCATCAGACCCTGGGCAACGTCCGCGTGGTGGGCCATCTGCAGGCGCTGGTGCGGCGCCCAACCGGCGGCCCAACGCAGGGAGTCGGTGAGGTGCGGGTCGCCCTCGCCGTAGACGAAGGGGAGCCGCCCGATGCGTACGTCCAGGCTCTCAAGCGCAAGCAGTTCACGCTCGGCCTCGGCCTTGGACTCGGGGTAGGCGCCCCACATCTCGCCGCCCGGCCGGCTCTCGTCCGCCTCGGTCAGCGGGCGGCCCCGTCCGACGCCGTACACATTGCCCGTGCTGACCTGCACGAACCGCTCCACGCCGGAGGCCTGCGCGGCGCGGCCCAGGGCCACCGCGGCGTCCCGGTTGACGGCCCATGCCTCCTCGTCCGGCACCCCGCGGAAGGAGGCGGCGACGTTCACGACGGCGTCCACGCCGACGAGCGCCTTGCCGAGTGTCTCCTCGTCGCGCATGTCTCCTACGGCGACCTGGGCGCCCAGCTCCGCGAAGCGCTCGCCGCGGGTCGCATCCCGTACCAGGACCCGCACCTGCTCGCCCGGCTGCCGCTGGGCCAGCAGCCTCGGCACGAAGCGGCGTCCGACCTGTCCCGTCGTTCCGGTCACCAAAGTCAGCATGATGTGCTCCTCACGCGCTGTGTCGCCTGTCGTTGACGACCAGCCTCGGCGGATACGGGAACGACCGGGAGAGACCTCTTCATCAGGGGATCGGGAGTCCCTGGATAAGCCGGCCGGCCTCCCGCACCCTGGAGAGGTGAACCGAGGCGAACTAGCCGACTTCCTGCGCCGCGCCCGCGCCCGCCTGGACCCCTCCGACGTGGGCCTCACCGCCGGCGCCCGCCGCCGTACGCCGGGGCTGCGCCGCGAGGAGGTGGCCCAGCTGGCCGGCATGTCCGTGGACTACTACACGCGGATGGAACAGTCCCGGGGCCCGAGCCCGTCCCGCCAGATGCTCACCGCGCTGGCCCGCGCCCTGCGCCTGACGGAGGACGAACGCGACCACCTCTTCCACCTCACCGGTGAACAGCCGCCGCGCCGGGAGGCGACCAGCACGCACGTGCGCCCGGGCCTGCTCCTGGTGCTGGACCGGCTGGACGACACCCCGGCGATGGTGGTGACCGACTGCGGCGAGGTCCTGGCCCAGAACGCGCTGTCACGGGCGTTGAGCGGAGACGTCCTCGCCCGCCCGCCCCAAGGACGCAACATGATCCGCCGATTCTTCCTGGACCCGGCGGCCCAGGAACTGTTCCCGCCCGAGGACCGCCCCGAGCGCGCCCGCGAGCAGGTCGCCGGCCTGCGAGCGGTGGCCGCGGCCCGCCCCACGGACCCCGAACCCTCCTCCCTCGTCGCCGAACTACGCGCCGCGAGCGAGGAGTTCGCCCGCCTCTGGGACGAACATGAGGTCGCCGTACGCCGCGCCGCCACGAAACGCTTCCGGCACCCTGCGATCGGCATCCTCGAACTCGACTGCGAGGTCCTGGTCAACTCCGACCACAGCCAACAGCTCGTCATTCACACGGCCCGTCCGGGCACGGAGTCGTACCAGCGTTTGCAGTTGCTGCGGGTGGTGGGCTTGCAGGACCTGTCGCCGACGAGCTCCTGAACGCGTGCGCGCCTTTCACGTTCGCTCCCTGCCCACCGCACAGCGCCCACGATCCCGAACTCCGCGCCATCTGGCGCCGACAGCGGCGCAACGTCTGCCACTGGCACAGGCAGACGGACGACCACCCCTACTACCGAGCGCTCAGGCCCCTGCCTGACGGCCACGCTGAGCAGCTGGCCGAGGCTATCGACACTCAGAACTCGAACTCGACGTAGTCGATGTCGGTGAAGTCGACGTGCAGTCCCTGCGCGCGGCGGCCGCGGTCCTTGAAGTAGACCTCCTGGAGGCCCTCCGCCGCGATGGCGCGCAGTTGGTCCTCGCCGGCGCCCGCGGCACGGGCGGTGAAGAGACGGGCGGCGTAGTCGGGGGGAAGGGCCTGGGTGACGAGGCGGACGCGGGCGTCGTCGGTGGAGCCCGGGGCGGCCGTGAAGCCAAAGCGGGCGCGGGTCTCGATCACGATGCCGCCGGTGGTGGCCGCGTGGCGGCGGGCGCGTTCACGGACGCGGGGCTGCCACCGTCTGCGGACCTCGTCCTCGAGGCGGCCGGCCAGGTCCTTGCGGGGACGTTTGATCTCGCCTGTGAGGTAGCGCTCGACGGTGCGCTGCGAGACGCCCAGCAGGGCGGCGACGGCCCTGGTGCCCTTCTCCTGCTTCACCAGGAACCGCATCTGGGCCTGCGCCGACTTGGGCACGGGCCGTGTGAGGGTCTTCGCCGTGGCCTTGTCGAGGCCGTCGCCGAGCATGCCCACCGGACTCTCCTACTCTCCGTCGAGTGCGGCGTCGCCGCCCTTGATGTGGCGGGCGGGGTTGTGGCCGTCCTCGAGCAACTCCACGGCCCACATGAGGGATTGGGTGCCCTCGTGCTTGACCATCCCGGGCGACACCCCGAGCCGGAAACCGCCGGGCAGCGGCTTGCCCTCGGGCGTGCGCGGCAGGAAGTCCAGCGGGCCGGGGCCGTCGGACAGGTACACGGCGCAGTCGGAGAGCACCGCCACCGGGAAGAGGCCCACCGCCGCGAACCTGACCATCTTGCGGTGCATGTTGACGCGCGCGGTGGCGATGACGGCGGCGCGGATGTCGGGGCGCCACGTGGGCCGGTCGAGGGCGGGCCAGCGCTCCCCCGGGCGGTAGCCGGTGCCCTGAGGGCGTTCGCGGAGCTTGCCGATGCCGCCCTTGACGGTGGCCTTGACGGCCGAGAGGAGGCCGGCGCGGGCCGGGTCGGCCTCCTTGTGGTGTTCCATCGCGGCGAGGAATTCGGCCTCCGGCATGCCGGAGACGACGCCGAGTTCGGCCATGGTGGTCATGTAGGCGTCGCGCAGGCGGCCGTACCAGGCGTCGAGGTAGGCGCCGTGCTCGGGGCGGACGTACGCCTCGGTCGGGCGCACGTCGTGGCCGAGTTCGACCGCGTACGCCACGGTGGGGGTGGCATACCAGGCGGGGCCCCCGGGGCGGGTCCCGTCGGGGGTGAACGGGTTCGGCAGGCGCGGGTCGACGTCGATGTGCGAGAGGTCGACGAGCCAGGACCCGGGCAGCGCCTTGTCGAACTCCGGGGCGCGGACGTGGACGGCGGCGCCGAGGCCCACGTTCAGGCGGTTCGCGGCGGCGGCGAACGCCATGTTGACGTCGATCCCGACGGCGTACTTCCGGGCGCACTCGTCGTCGGTGAGCAGTTGCGGGTCCCGGGTCCACTCGAAGGCCTCCTCGTCGAGGACTTCTTCCGGGGTGCGGCGGTGCCCGCGCGCGAACAGCGAGGCCACGACGGGGTGTTCGTCGGGGGCCTCGGGAGGTGCCGGGTCCACGGGCTGCGCGAGGGCACCGGGGTTCGGAGCCGGGACCCAGGAGCCGGTGGCCTGGTCCTTGACGGCGCGGGTCGGCGGGCGCAGGGCGGTCATCAGTTCCAGACCGCTCACGGCGGTGGAGCCGCGCGGGGTGATGACGCGGTGCGCGTAGTCCGCGAGCAGTTGGGCGAGCTCGGGGGGCGGCAGGTGCTCGACGTCGCCCCAGGAGCGGCTGTCGAGGGCGCCCCACGGCAGGACGGCGAGTTGTACGCACTGACGCCTGCCGTCCTGCGCCGGGCGGTACACGCGGGCCCAGGGGCCGAACCCGCGGCGGGTGAGCTGCCACTTGGCGCGGGCGATCTGCCGGACGACCTTGTGGTCGGCGGGCAGGCGCAGGGCCCTGCGGTCCTCCAGGACGGTGGGCAGGCCGAGGCGTTCGGCGGCCGGGGCGGTGAGGACGATCAGCGGGTCCGCGTCCTTGCCGTTGCGGTGCAGGCGCGGCGCACCGAGCCTCGCTTCGGTGAGCGTCCACGCGACGAGCGAGGGGACATCGGTCGCCGGGCAGGGCAGCACGAGGCCGCCGGCGCAGTAGGCGGTGCCGTCGCCGTCCAGCACGGCGAGCGGGCCGTGGGCGAAACGCGGATCCGCCGCGTCGGGCACGGGCTCCGCTTCCTTGCGCGCGGGGGCGTGCGCCGGCCGCGCGGGGCGGGCGGCGGGCGCGGTGACGGCGGCAGGCGCGGCAGCGGGTCCAGGGGCTGGGACGGCGGGGGCCGCCGGGGCGGCGGGCACGGGCTCGGGTTCCGTGGCGCCGAGTTGGGCGGCGATGCCGTCCAGGAGCTTGGCGTACGCGGCGCGGGTGGCGCCCTGCGGCTCGCTGCGGCCGGATTCCCAGCCGGCCACGGTCGTCCGGGTCACGTCGAGCGCCTCGGCGACCTCCGCCTGGGTCAGGCCGTACTCGGTGCGCAGCCGTGAGCGTTCGGCGGGCTCGGGCAGGCGGGTCCGCCGCGGCCCCGGCTTCAGGAGGGCGTCGACGGGGTCGGACGTGCTGGCCATGCGGCGGTGGGCTCCTTCGCTGCTCGGTCCTGGCCGGTTACGGGCGCACAACGAGGTTCCGTGGGGAGGAACTCGCGCGGGTGCTGCCCCGTGAGGATACGGGCCTGATTGCGCCGCGGGGGCAGCGGAAGGCTGCTGCCCGGCACCCGGCGGGAAAGCCGTGCGGGTGCCAGGTGGAAACGGACTTCCCGCTGCCTGCGTCGTCGGCGTGCCGGGCGACCGTCCGGGCCGACAAGCGCCAGGCCCGGGCCGCGCTCTCCTCGACGGTGCGCCCGTCGCACGGTGCCTCCCGTACGTCCGACGTCGGCATCCCCGGCCCTCCCTCCGCCGCTCCGTCCGGCCCGGGACCATCCTTTCCGGGCCCGCGACAACGGACCTTATCGGCCGGCAAAGCGGCCCGCGGGCACCGAAGCGCCCGGCGGGGCGTCCGTCGTAGGGTGTGGTCCGTGACCGACCTCATGGGCTGCCTGATCCTCACGGCCGTACTGGCCGGGGTCATGGGCGTGTTCGCCTGGCTGGCGCGGGTGATCCGGCGCCGCGGTCTCGCCGGCCATGCGGTCGCCGCCGCGCTGGCCTCCTATGAGGAGGCGTTCCGCGTCACGTCCTACGAGGCCCACCAGGAGATCCGCACCCAGGCCGAGCGCAGGCTGCCCTTCGACTCGCCGGACGAGCCCTGGCGCCCGGCCCGCGCGACGGTCCCGGCCCGCCCGGCCGTACGCTCCGCGCGGGGGCCGCGCACATGGGTCCGCCGCCTGCGTCGTCGCCACTGACCGGTCACGGCCGGGACGCTCCCCCGCCGGTCGCGGCGCGCAGGCTCAGGACGGAGGCACCCTCGCCGGGCAGGCCATGACGGGCCGCGCGACGGAGCCGGGCGGGGGTGTCGCCCGCCGCGAGGCGGAAGGCGCGGCCGAAGGCGGACTCGGAGGCGTACCCCACGGCGGCGGCGACGGCGGCGACCGGCTGCTCGGACTCCGTGAGCAGTTCCGCAGCGAGGAGCATGCGCAGCCGCATCAGGAACTCGCCGGCGTTCATCCCGGCCTCCCGGCCGAAGTGCCGGATGAAGGTCGCCCTGGACATGGAGGTGAGCGCGGCGAACTTCTCGATGCCCCAGTCGTGGGCGGGGTCCCGCAGGACGGCGTCGGTGACGGTCCGTACGACGCCGCGGGTGGAGGCGAGCCACGCTGCCCGGCCCATGCCGGACACCCCGCGCAGGGCCAGCGTCAGCAGGACGTCGCAGAGGGAGTCGAGGACGGCCTCCGTGCCGGGGCCGGCGGCGCGTGCCTCGTCGCGCATGAAGGCGCCGAGCAGCGCGAGGGGGCTGCCCGCGCCGGTGCCGAGCGGGACGTGCAGCACCTCGGGCAGCATGCCCATGAGCACCTGGCCCGCCCCCGGCCCCCAGGTGTAGTGACCGCAGAAGAGATCGACGGGCACCGCGTCGTCGCCCGGCGCGGTCCCGCTCACCAGGGCGTACGGACCGACGTCCTGGCGATCGACCGACGTGGCCGGGCCGGGGCCGTGCGTGTGGATGCGGTGCGCCGTGCCTCGCGGGAGGAGCACCATGTCGCCCACGCGCAGTTCGATGCTCCGGTCGGGCAGTTCGAGGGTGCATTCGCCCTCGAGCAGCAGGTGGAACGGCGAGCTGCCGCTCCCGCCGGCGGGGTTGTCCAGGGTGTGGCGGCCGGCGATCAGGCAGCGGATGTCGACGCTGCCCCGCAGCCTGGCGAGGTGGACCATGCGGCTCAGGGTGTCCATGAGACTTTCTCGATAGAAATCGGTACTTGCTGATCTTGGCAGCTCGCCTGACGACGAGCAAGGTGAGAGCCATGGAAACCATGCATGTCGATCTCCTCGTGATCGGTTTCGGGAAGGGCGGCAAGACCCTGGCCGGACGGATGGGCCGTCTCGGCAAGCGCGTCGCCATCGTCGAGCAGTCGGACTCGATGTACGGCGGCACCTGCATCAACGTGGGGTGCGTACCGACGAAGGCGCTGATCCACCGGGCGGGGGAACGCCGCCCTGACGATCCGCCGGAGGCGGGGTTCCGTGACGCCGTGCACAGCACGACCCGCCTGACCGAAGCGCTCCGCGCGAAGAACTTCGAGATGCTCGACGCCGTCGACTCCGTCACGGTCGTCACGGGCCGCGCCCGGTTCGTCGCCCCGGAGACGGTGGAGGTCAGCGCCGGGACCGATCGCCTGCTCATCACCGCGCGGACCGTGGTCGTCAACACCGGCGCGGAGCCGGTGGTGCCCGACCTCCCCGGGCTGCGCACCAGTGCGTACACGAGGACCAGCGCCGACCTGGTGCGGGACCCGCGGCGTCCCGCCCGCATGGTGGTCCTCGGGGCGGGCTACCGGGGGCTGGAGTTCGCCGGGATGTACCGCGCGTTCGGCACCGAGGTGACGGTCCTGGAGGCGGGTGCGCGGGTGCTGCCGCGTGAGGACGAGGACGTCGCCGACGCGGTGGCGGGCGTGCTGGCGGGCGATGGCGTCACCGTCGTGACGGGAGCGACCGTCACGGGTGTCACGGACGCCGCGGACCACGCCACCGTGCGCTACCGCGTCGACGGGCAGGAGCGGACGGCCGACGCCGACGCCGTCCTGGTCGCGACCGGGCGCAGACCCGCCACCGCGGGGCTCGCCCTTGAGGTCGCCGGGATCCGGACCACCGAGTCGGGTGCCGTCGCCGTGGACGAGCACCTGCGCACCAGCCGGCCGCACGTCTTCGCCGTCGGCGACGTCAACGGCGGGCCCCAGTTCACGTACATCTCGCTCGACGACAGCCGGATCGTCGCCGACCAGCTGACCGGTGCCGGCACGCGGACGACACGCGACCGCGAGGCCGTGCCGTACACCCTCTTCACGACGCCCCCGCTGTCCCGCGTCGGGCTCACCGAGAAGCAGGCACGCGAGCAGGGGTACGCGGTCGGCGTCGCCGAGAAGGCCGTCGGCGAGATCGCCGCGATGCCCCGGGCGAAGATCGTCGGGGAAACGCGGGGGCTGATGAAGTTCGTCCTCGACACGGCGACGGACCGGGTGCTCGGTGCCGCCTTGCTCAGCGTCGACTCCCAGGAGCTCGTCAACACGGTCGCGCTGGCGATGCGGCACGGGGTCACGGCGACCGAGCTGCGCGACACGATCTACACGCACCCGAGCTCGACCGAGGCCTTCAACGAAGTGCTGGCCACGGTCCGGTGAGCGCGGTGAGGCCCTGCCGTCGCCTGCGCCTTTTGAGCCGCACCGAACCTTGCGCCGGACAATGTTGGCGACGGCGGCACGCACACCGTCGACGGCGGGGGCTCACCCAGCGCAGGACGGCATCATGCCTTCGTACGTGCACACCACGGCACCGACCCGGTACATCGAGGTGGACGGCGACCGTTACGCCCATCGCCGTTTCGGGGCGGATTCCGGGACGCCGCTCCTGATGCTCCCGCACTTCCGCGCGGGCATGGACCACTGGGATCCGCTCGTCACGGACGGCCTCGCCGAGAACCGGCCGGTGATCCTCTTCGACAACGCCGGGGTGGGGAACTCGGGCGGCCGGACGCCGGAATCGGCGGAGGGTTTCGCCGGGAACGCCGTCGCGTTCCTGCGGGCGCTCGGCCTTCCCGAGGTCGACCTGCTGGGCTTCTCGGTGGGCGGGTACGTCAGCCAGGCCCTCGTTCTGGCCCATCCCGAACTGGTGCGCCGCCTGGTCCTGGTCGGGACGAAGCCGCGCGCGGGCGAGATGGCGGGCGTCGGCGAACGGGTCGCGGAGGTGGCCGCCCACGAGGTCCTGACCGAGGAGGACTACCTGTACCTCTTCTTCGACGGCTCCCCCGGCGGACGCCGGGCCTGCCGGGAGTTCTGGCTGCACCGCCACGAGCGGACGGTGGACGCCGACGCCGAATCCGGCCCGGACAGCGTCCGCGCACAGCAGGCGCTGCGTGCCGACTGGAACACCGGACGGGGCGAGCGGTTCACGGAGCTGCGGCGCATCACCCAGCCGACGCTCGTCGTCAACGGCAGCGACGACATCATGGTCCCGACCGTCAATTCGTGGATCCTCGCGCAGTACATCCCCCACGCGCAGCTCGTCGTCTACCCGGACGCGGGCCACGGGGCGCTCCTCCAGTACCCCCGGCTGTTCTGCGCCCACGTCGCCCGCTTCCTCGACAGCGAGGTCCCCTTCACCTGACCTCGTGGCGGGCCCGCCGTCACTACGCCCCCGCGACCGCCCGGTGCCGGCCCACCGCGCGGACGGCGTACCGGACGGTCGCCGCGTACAGGACGAGGAACGCCCCGCCGACCAGGACGATCACCAGCCAGGTCAGGCCCTGCCAACCGGGGACGGCGGCGCCGTGGAGCCAGCGGACGAGGAAGTTGCCGGTGGCCGCCGCGGGGAAGGAGAAGACCCAGTAGCCGGTGTGGAAACCCTCCTGCCGGACGTGCGGCACCAGGAACAGGACGATCAGGACGGTGAAGAGCACCAGCCCGGCGAAGCCGTACCCCACGGCGTCGACCCGTCCGCCGTGCGCGGCGGTCCAGGCGAGGCCGCCGACGGCCGGCGGGATCGTGAGGACGGTCAGCGTGGGGCGCGCGGGTCCGGGCAGGCCGTCCGTCACGAGGCGGCCGAGGACCACGGTGCCGAAGGCGAGCCAGTACAGGACGCCCACCGCGAAGGCGGCCGAGGCCGCGTCGGGAAGCGCGACCGCGGTGCCGGTGGTGCTGGCGATGAAGGGTCCGGAGACCACCGGCAGCAGGTAGCCGGGGTGCAGCGGGGCGGAGCCGAGGCCGCCGGTCACCCAGTGCGCGAGCAGCCGGGCGGCGAGGGCGGCGGAGGCGAGGGCGAACAGCGCGTAGAACCAGCGGGCGCCGTCGACCCCGAAGCGAGCGAAGTGGCCGGTGGCCAGCATGCCGATGATCGGGACGTACGCGAGCGCGAAGCCCTGACCGGGGTGGCGCAGGTCCTCCAGGATGTTGCGCCGGCGTGCTCCGCCGTGCCGCACGTACTGCGCCAGCAGCACCACCCACAGCAGTCCGCTGACCACGAACAGGGCGTCGCTGACCCCGATGGGCGCGGCCACCGTGGCCGAGGCCGACTGCCAGAGCCCGCCCAGGCCCGCCGTGCCGAGGGAGACCGACATCATGGCGATGTGGGTGGCGCGCCGGGCGCCTCCGCCATCCCCGGCTGCGGCGTGCGCGGGCCCCGACGAGTCGTCCGGGGGCGTGACGGTCACGGGTGCGTCGAGTACGGCCGGCTGCATGCGGTGCTTCTCCTCGGGGGTCCGGCGCCGCTGAGGGGCGCGGCGGGGGCGTGGTTGCAACTTTAAACCAGACGCGACGGCGAGCCCTTCCCGCTCCCGCGGGGAATCCGGGACCGGGTCCCGGAATCCCCGGCCCGGCCCCGGGGCCGGGCCGGGCCGGGCCGAGATGCCCCCACCTGTCGGCGGGGACTATCGTCCACATATGGGAGCGCCCCGGCCACGCCGAAACGGCGTTCCCCGGCGGCGAACGGCCCGTTGGTCACCGCGCGGGGCCGCTGGGTGATGAGCGGGAGCGCAGCGCCCGGCGCCGCGCCGGAGGAAGAGGCCGCACTCGACCAGGCTCTGGCCGAGGTGGCGAGAATCACCGGGTCCCACGCTGCCGGAGTCTTCCTGCTGGTGCCGCACGCCCAGGCGCTGCGCCTGGCGGTGGTGACGGGCCTGTCGGCCGGAGTGGTGCGGCCGTGGTCGCGGCTGGCGCTCGCGACACCCGCGCCCGTCTCCACGGTCGCGCGCGACGGGCGTCCGGTCTGGGTGCACGGCCACGACGAGCTCGCCCGCCGGTTCCCGCGCACCGCCTTCGCACTGCCCTACCGGCTGGCGATGTACGTCGTGCCGTTGCACACGGGCACCACGGTGTCGGGCGTGCTGCAACTGCTGTGGCCCGACACCCGTCCCGACCGGCTCGCCCAGGAGGAACGGGCCGCCGTGACCCACGCCGCCGACCGGATGGGCGCGCTGCTGACGCGGGCCGCCGCCAGGGGGCGGCCGCTGCGGCCGGGCGCCATGCCCCGGGTGCTCGCGCCGGACCCGCCGCCGCCCCTGCCGCCCGCCGAGGCCCAGGCCGCGGCGGAACTGACGGAGCGCCTGGACGACGGGGTGCTCGCGCTGGACCTGGAGGGGCGGGTGACCTTCCTCAACGCCACGGCCGCCGAGCTGCTCGGCCGCGGCAAGGCCGAGCTGATGCACACCCGTCTCTGGGAGTCCCTGCCCTGGCTGATCGACCCGGCCTACGAAGACCCGTACCTGGCCGCGCTGTTCAGCCGGCTCCCCACGGACTTCACCGCGCTGCGCCCCCCGGACGACTGGCTGTCCTTCCGGCTCTACCCCGACACCACCGGGATCAGCATCCGGCTGCGGACCGCCCCGGCCCCGGCGGGCGACCGGCTCCCGCCGGCCACACCCTCCGGGACCGCGCCGACCCGCGCCGGCGCGCTGTACCACCTGCTGTACATCGCCTCGTCCCTCACCGAGGCGGTCGGCGTCCAGGACGTGGCGACCGCCGTCACCGAGCAGATCATGCCCGTCCTCGGGGCCGACGGCCTGTCGTTGCTGATCGCGGACGAGGGGCGGTTCCAGGACGTCGCCTCCCACGGTTTCCCCCGGACCCACAAGGACTTCTTCCGCGGTCTGTCGCTGACGGTCGACACCGCGGGCTCCCGCGCCGTCGCCACGGGTGCGCCGCTCTTCTTCAGCGACGTCGACGCGATACGGCAGGCCTTCCCCCTCGTCGCCCCCTACACGCGGATGGGCGCCTGGGCGTTCCTCCCGCTGAACGCCTCGGGCCGCACGATCGGCTGCTGCGTCCTGGCCTTCGCCCTCCCCCGCGCCTTCCCGCCCGACGAGCGCGCCGCCCTGACCTCGCTGGCCGGCATGATCGCCCAGGCGCTGGAACGTGCCCGGCTGTTCGACACCAAGAGCCAGGTCGCGCGCACCCTCCAGACCGCGCTGCTGCCGCACTCCCTGCCGCACGTGCCCGGCCTGCGCGTCGCCGCCCGCTACCTCCCGGCGACCAGCGGCATGGACATCGGCGGCGACTTCTACGACCTGATCCGCCTGGACGGCGCCGGGGCGGCGGCCGCGGTCATCGGCGACGTCCAGGGGCACAGCGTCAACGCGGCGGCGCTGATGGGCCAGATCCGCACGGCGGTGCACACCCACGCGAGCACGGGCGCGGCCCCGGACGAGGTGCTGACCCGGATCAACCGCCTGTTGAACGACCTCGACACCGACCTGTTCACCAGTTGCCTGTACGCACAGCTGGACGTGCCCGGGCACCGCGCGCTGCTGGCGAGCGCCGGCCATCTGCCGGCGCTGCTGCGCCACCGGTCGGGTCGCACGGAGATCCTCGACGTACCGCCCGGGCTCCTGCTCGGTGTCGACGTGACCGCGGACTACCGGGCCGCGGAGGTGCCCATGCCGCCGGGGAGCGTGCTCACCCTGTTCACCGACGGCCTGATCGAACGTCCCGGCACCGATCTGGGGACGGCGCTCGGGGAACTCGCCGGCCGGCTCGCCGCGGCGCCCGTCCGTTCGCTGGACGACTTGGCCGACGAGCTCCTGCGGGAGGCCCGGCGGACCTCCGGGGGCCGCGACGACATCGCCCTGCTCCTGGTGGGCCCGGTGCCCGGGCAGTGACGGGCGGGAGGTCCGCGCGCGCTCAGGCCGCCCGGCCCGCGAGACGGAACCGGCCGAGGGTGTCCTGCATCAGCCGGCGCACCTCGGCCCATGTGCCGTCGACCGCCGCGTCGCAGCGCAGCACGCGCTCCGTGGGCTGGGCCGCGAACCAGCGGGCGCGGCGCAGCGCGTCGACCCCGGCGATCGTCCCGGCCACCACGTAGTAGTGGCGGACCAGCGCCCCCGAGCCGCCGCGGTGTCGCAGCCCGACCAGCCAGACCACACCGTCCTCGTCACCGTTGTGAGGGTGGGTGTCCGTCATGTCTTTCTCCCGCCACACGCTCCCTGCTCCGGTCATCCACGGTGCCGCCGAAGCCACCGGCGGGGCCACCTCCATCCGGCCGCGTCCCCCTCGGATCCGGTCAGGGGCGGTAGACCGCCCCGGGCTGCGGGGTGCCGGGGGCGAGCAGCTGCGGAACGGTCACGAAGGTGAAGCCCCGCTTCTTGAGCGCGTCGATGATGCCGGGCACGGCCGGCAGGGTGCCCCGGTAGCCCTTGGCGGCCGGGCCGGGGACGAGGTCGTGGAGCAGGATGATGCCGTCGCGGTCGGCCTGGTCCAGGACGCGCTTGGTGATCAGGTCGGGGTCGTTGGTCTCGTAGTCCTTGGCGGTGACGCTCCACAGCACCTCGGAGAGGCCCATCTCACGGGCGATGCCCTGGACGGTGTCGTTGGTGCGTCCCTGCGGCGGGCGCATGAGGGTGGGCCGCCGGCCCGTGATCCGCTCTATCGCGTCGTTGGGACGGCTCAGCTCCTCGCGTATCTCCTCGGGCTCGATCTGCGTGAGGATCTTGTGCGTCCAGGTGTGGCTGGCGACCTCGTGCCCCTCGGCGGCCATGCGCTTGACCATGTCCGGGTAGCGGTCGATGTGCTTCCTGCCGAGGAGGAAGAAGGTGGCGGGCACCTGCTTCTCCTTGAGGACGTCCAGCAGCTGCGCCGTGTGCTTGCTCGGTCCCGCGTCGAAGGTGAGCGCGATGCACTTGGCCTTGCGGCAGTCGACGCTGCCGAAGGTGCCGGTGCCGGTCTTGCCGGCCTCCTGCCGCACGGTGCCCGGGGAGGTGGTCTCCACGCGGGTGCAACCGGTGAGCGCGAGCGCGAATGCCAGGGCGGCCGCGGGAAGCACCGCCCATCTGCGGGCGGTCCGGGCGGAGGCGGCGTCGCGTCGGGCGGGCAGGAGGCTTCGGAGCCGGGTAGTTCGCATGGCCGCGACTCTACACAGGGGGTATACACGCAATTCATAGCGGGGGTGCCCCCAGCTGCACACCATCGCGACATCGCGTCTGCATGACGTGTATACCTCATGTGTATATTGACGCGCATGTCCATCGGTCACACCCTCCTGGGCCTCCTCGAATCCGGGCCGCGCCACGGCTACGACCTCAAGCGCGCCTTCGACGAGCGATTCGGCCACGACCGGCCGCTGCACTACGGGCAGGTCTACTCCACGATGTCGAGGCTGCTGAAGCACGGCCTGGTCGAGGTCGAGGCCATAGAGCCCGGCGAGGGCCCCGAACGGAAGCGGTACGCCATCACGGAGGCGGGCGTCACCGACGTCGCACGGTGGCTGGCGACCCCGGAGAAGCCCGAGCCGTACCTGCAGTCGACCCTCTACACCAAGGTCGTCCTCGCGCTGCTCACCCAGCGCGACGCGGCCGACATCCTGGACGTGCAGCGTGCCGAGCACCTGCGGCTGATGCGCGACCTGACCGAACGCAAGCGCACCGGGGACCTGGCCGACCAGTTGATCTGCGACCACGCCCTGTTCCACCTCGAAGCCGACCTGCGCTGGCTGGAGCTGACCGCGGCGCGGCTCGACGGGCTCGCCCGGGAGGTGAGCGCGTGACGCCCGCAGAGCCCCTGCTCACCGCCGACGGCCTGCACAAGAGCTACGGCCGGACGCCGGCCCTCGACGGGGCGGACTTCTCCATACGCCCCGGCGAGGTCGTCGCCGTGATGGGCCCCTCCGGCTCCGGCAAGTCCACCCTGCTGCACTGCCTCGCGGGGATCGTCGTCCCGGACGCGGGCACCATCACCTACCGCGGTCGTGAGCTGTCCGCGATGAACGACGCCCGGCGCAGCGCCCTGCGGCGCAGCGAGTTCGGCTTCGTCTTCCAGTTCGGGCAGCTCGTCCCCGAGCTCACCTGCGCGGAGAACGTGGCGCTGCCGCTCCGGCTGGGCGGCACCTCCCGCAAGGAGGCGACGCGCACCGCCCTGGAGTGGCTGCGCAGGCTGGAGGTCGAGGACGTCGCGGGCCAGCGGCCCGGGGCCATCTCCGGCGGGCAGGGACAGCGGGTGGCCGTCGCCCGTGCCCTGGTCACCGGCCCCCGCGTGCTGTTCGCCGACGAACCCACCGGAGCGCTGGACTCCCTCAACGGCGAACGCGTCATGCAGCTGCTCAGCGCCGCCGCCCGCGAGACCGACGCGGCGGTCGTCCTGGTCACCCACGAGGCGAGGGTCGCCGCGTACTCCGACCGCGAGGTCGTCGTGCGTGACGGGAAGGTCCGCGACACGGCGCGCGTGGCATGAGCTCGGGCGACGCCCCCGGCACCAGCCGCCGAAGCCGCATCCAGGACCTGGCGATGGGTGTCCGGTTCGCCGTCACCGGTGGCCGCGAGGGCTGGGTGCGTACGCTCCTGACCGCCGTCGGGGTCGGCCTGGGAGTGGCCCTGCTGCTGCTCACCGCCGCGCTGCCGAACGCCCTGACGCAGCGTCACGACCGCGAACGCGCCCGCAACGACATGACGTACACCTCGGTCGTCAAGCACCGGGCCGACGACACCATGCTGATCGCGACGGTCGACACCACCTACCGCGACCAGGCGGTACGGGGCCGCCTGCTGCAGCCCGAGGGCCGGCGTCCACCGCTGCCGCCCGGCGTCGCCCGGCTGCCCGGGCGCGGGACGATGGTGGTCTCCCCCGCCTTGCGGCGGCTGCTCGCCTCTGCGGAGGGCCGGCTGCTGAGCGAGCGCCTGCCGTACCGCATCGCGGGCACCATCGGGCAGGACGGGCTGGTGGGACCGGACGACCTCGCCTACTACGCGGGGACCTCCGGGCTCCCCGCCGGCGCCGGGGCCGGGGCCGGGCAGACCGTCCGCGTCGAGCGCATCCACGCCTTCGGCTCAGTGGACCAGGGCAGCACGACGGACCCGGTCCTCGTGCTGCTCGTCCTCATCGTCTTCGTGGCGCTGCTGATGTCGGTCGGCGTGTTCATCGCGGCCGCCGTCCGCTTCGGCGGGGACCGCCGCGACCGCCGGCTCGCCGCGTTGCGCCTGCTCGGTGCGGACGCCGGGACCACGCGACGCGTCGCCGCGGGCGAGGCCCTCGCCGGCGCCGTGTGCGGACTCGCCGTCGGCGCCGTGCTGTTCGCGGCCGGTCGCACCCTGGCGGGCCAGGTCGGCTTCTACCGCGTCAGCGTCTTCCCCGGCGACCTCACGCCGGCGCCCGCCCTCGCCGCCCTGGTCGCCGTCGCCGTCCCGGCCGCCTCGGTGGCCGTGACGCTGCTCGCGCTGCGCGGCGTGGTCATCGAGCCGCTCGGTGTCGTCCGCGCGAGCAAGCCGCCTCGCCGCCGGCTGTGGTGGCGCCTGCTGCTGCCGCTCGGCGGGCTCGCCCTCCTGTACCCGATGGTCGGACAGGGCCGCGACCGAGGGAACTTCAACGAGGCGCTGGTCGTCGGCGGCACGGTCCTGCTGCTGATGGGCGTCACGGCACTGCTGCCGTGGATCGTCGAGGCCGCCGTCGACCGGCTCGGCACCGGCGCTCCCTCCTGGCAGCTCGCGGTCCGCAGGCTCCAGCTGAACAGCGGCACCGCGGCCCGCACGGTCAACGGCATCGCCGTCGCCGTCGCCGGGGCGATCGCGCTCCAGATGCTCTTCGCGGGCGTCGACGGCTCGTACACCCGCAGTACCGGGAACGACCTCTCCCGGGCCCAGATGGAGGTCTACCTCCCGGCCGCCGACTCCCCCGCGGACGCCGCCCGGCGGCTCACCGCGGCCGACGCCGTGCGCGAAGCGACCCCGCTGTCGGTGGGGATGCTCGGCGAACGTGCCCAGGACCCGCAGCGCTACGTCGAACTGACCGTGGGCACCTGCGACGCGCTGCGCGTGGTGGCGAGGGTCTCCGCGTGCCGCGACGGCGACGTCTTCGTCGTCCGGGACGGGGAATACGACGACGACACCGTCCGCACGGCCAGGCCAGGACACGTCGTCTACCTGGACCCGGGCTACGCCGGCGCGCCGGGACGCGGACTCGCCTGGCACCTGCCGTCCGGCCTGAAGCACGCCCACACCCGCGCCGACCCGAGCGGCTACAAGCGCGGCGGCGTCCTCGTCACCCCCGGGGCGCTCCCCCCGTCCGCCGCCGGGACGGTCACGGGCAGGGTCTACGTCTCGATCGACCGCTCCGTCCCGGACGCGCCCGAGGGCGTCCGCAACACGGTGGCCGCGATCGACCCGCTCGCCGACGCGCACGACTACGTCACCCGGACCGAGTCCGCGCGCTTCGCCTCGATCCGCACCGGGTTGTTCGTCGGCGCCTGCTGCGTCCTGCTGCTGATCGGCGCGAGCCTGCTCGTCTCCCAGCTGGAGCAGTTGCGCGAGCGGAAGAAGCTGCTGTCCACCCTGGTCGCCTTCGGCACCCGCCGCAGCACCCTCAGCCTGTCGGTGCTGTGGCAGACCGCCCTCCCCGTCGGCCTCGGCCTCGCCCTCGCGTGCGCGGTGGGCCTGACCCTCGGCGCGGTGCTGCTCCGCATGGTCGGTGCGCCCGTCACCGTCGACTGGCCCGACGTGGGCGCCATGACGGGCGTCAGCGCGGCGGTCGTCCTGCTGGTGACCGCGCTCAGCCTCCCTGCCCTGGTCCGCATGATGCGACCGGACGGCCTGCGCACGGAGTGACGGCGACGGGGCCGGTCACGGGGCCACGGCCGCCGGCGGGGCGGTCGTGGCCCGGGGGGTCAGGACCGCGGAGAGCACGGTGGTCTCCGGCACGTCGTCACGGCCGGCGAGCTTGGCCAACAGGAGGTCCACCGCGCGGGTGCCGATCTCGGCTGAGGGGATCGACACGGAGGTGATGGGCACCGATGCCTGCTCGGCGGTCTCGTCGGGGCAGATCGCGGCGACCGACAGGTCCTCCGGTACCCGCAGGCCCATGGCCTGGAAGGCGGCGATCAGGGGCTGGGTGATCGGCTCGTTGTGGACGACGATCCCGGACAGCCCCGGCTGTTCGCGCAGCAGTTGCTCGGCCATGGCGCGCGCGGCGGCCGGGGTCTCCGGGCAGGGGTGGACGGACGAGCGCAGGCCGAGCCGGTCGGCGGCGGCCGTGAATCCCGCGGCGACCCGGCGGGCGAACCCGGTGCCGCGGACGTAGACCTCGGGGGGTGAGCCGACCAGGGCCACGGTCCGGTGGCCGAGCGAGGCGAGGTGCTCCACGCACGCCTCGCCGGCACCCGCGAAGTCCAGGTCGACGCAGGTCAGCCCGGCCGGGTCGGAGGGGAAACCGATCAGCACGGACGGCCGGTCCATGGTGCGCAGCAACGGCAGCCTGCGGTCGTCCATCTCGACGTCCATGATGATGAAGGCGTCCGCCATGGCGCTCTGGGCGACCCGGATGATGCCCTCCTCCCCCTCGCTCTGCGTGAGGAGGAGGACATCGTGGTCGTGCTCCCGGGCGGCGGTCAGCACGGACGTGGCGAATTGCATGACCACAGGCACGTGGATGCCCTTCCGGAGGGGCAGCACGAGACCGAGCACCCGTGACCTGCTGCTGGCCAGGGAGCGGGCTCCGGCGTGCGGCCGGTAGCCCAGTTCACGGATGCTGTCCTCGATGCGCCGCCGGGTCTCCGGGGAGATCGGCCGCTTGCCGCTGAGGGCGTAGCTGACGGTGCTCGGCGACACGTTGGCGTGCCGCGCGACGTCAGTGATCTTGACCATGCAACTCCCTTCCCGTACGTGCGTGCAGCAGACCGCCCTCAGGAGCCCGCGAGCTCAAGGGTGAGGACGGCGGTACCGGCCGCCGCACGCACGGAGGCTCCGCCGGCCACCTCGACGCCCCACGGGAGCGACGCGTCGGAGGTCTCGGCCCGCAGCGTGGAGCCCTCGCGCACGACGGTGATCTCGGCCGCGGCCGTGCCGTCCTCGCGGGGGATCCGCACGGTGGTGCGGGAGCCGTCGGCGGGCTCGAAGACCCGGACGGTGACGTCGTCCGCCCACGCGTAGTCGGGGCGGTCGGTGACCGCGCCGACCGGGATCGCGGAACCGGGCCGGGCCAGCAGCGGGACGCTCAGGTAGTCGTGGGTCTCGCGCACCCAGCGCGGACCGGTGACCTTCTCGCCGGTCGTGAAGTGGGTCCAGGTGCCCTCGGGCACGTAGTACGACACCTCGCCGTCCTCGGAGAACACCGGCGCGACGAGCAGGTCCCCGCCGAGCATGTACTGGCGCTCCAGCGAGGCGCAGCCCGGGTCGTCCGGGAACTCCAGCACCATGGCCCGCATCATCGGGACGCCCTCGGTGTGCGCCTGGTGCGCGGCACCGTAGAGGTAGGGCATGAGGCTCAGCTTGAGCTTGGTGAAGTGGCGGAGGACGTCCACCGCCTCCTCGTCGAACAGCCACGGCACGCGGTAGGACGAGGAACCGTGCAGCCGGCTGTGCGAGGAGAGCATGCCGAAGGCGGTCCAGCGCTTGAACAGACCCGCGTCGGGCAGCCCCTCGAAGCCGCCGATGTCGTGGCTCCAGTAGCCGAAGCCGGACAGGCCGAGCGACAGGCCGCCGCGCAGCGACTCGGCCATCGACTCGTACGTGGACTCGCAGTCGCCGCCCCAGTGCACGGGGAACTGCTGGCCGCCGGCCGTGGCCGAGCGCGCGAAGAGCACGGCCTCGCCCTCGCCGCGGTGCTTGCGCAGCACGTCGAAGACGGTCTTGTTGTACAGCTGCGTGTAGTAGTTGTGCATGCGCTCCGGGTCGGAGCCGTCGAACCAGGCGACGTCGGTGGGCACGCGCTCGCCGAAGTCGGTCTTGAAGCAGTCGACGCCCATGTCGAGGAGGGCCTCGAGCTTGGACGCGTACCAGGCGCAGGCGTCGGGGTTGGTGAAGTCGACCAGGGCCATGCCGGGCTGCCACAGGTCCCACTGCCACACGCCGCCGTCAGGGCGCTTGAGGAGGTAGCCGGCCGCCTTGCCCTCGGCGAACAGCGGTGAGCGCTGGGCTATGTAGGGGTTGATCCACACGCAGATGTGGAGGTCGCGCTCCTTCAGCCGGCGCAGCATCCCCTCGGGGTCGGGGAAGACGCGCGGGTCCCACTCGAAGTCGCACCAGTTGAACTCGCGCATCCAGAAGCAGTCGAAGTGGAAGGCCGACAGCGGCAGGTCCCGCTCGGCCATGCCCTCGACGAATCCGGTGACGGTCTGCTCGTCGTAGGAGGTGGTGAACGACGTGGTCAGCCACAGCCCGAAGGACCAGGCGGGCGGCAGGGCCGGACGGCCGGTGAGCGCGGTGTACTTGCGCAGGATCTCCTTCGGCGTGGGGCCGTGGATGACGTAGTACTGCAGCTGCTGCCGCTCGGCGCTGAACTGGACGCGCGAGACCTGCTCGGAGGCGACCTCGAAGGAGACCTTGCCGGGGTCGTCGACGAAGACGCCGTAGCCGGCGTCGGTCAGGTAGAACGGGATGTTCTTGTAGGACTGCTCGCTGCTGGTGCCGCCGTCGGCGTTCCAGATGTCGACGGTCTGGCCGTTCTTGACCAGCGGGCCGAAGCGCTCGCCGAGCCCGTAGACGGAGGTGCCGACGGCCAGCCGGAGCTGCTCGCGGACGTGGTGCTCGCCCTCGGCGGTCTCCATCAGCGCCATGGCCTTGACGTCGCTGCTGGTGAGGGTGCGTCCGTCGGCCTGGAACTCCATCCGCCACTCGCCGTCGAGGCGGAAGCGGACGCTCAGGTCGCCGGAGGTCAGGACGGCCTGCTCCTCGTCGACCGTCACGAGGGGCTCGTGCGACTCGTGGTGCAGCTCGAAGTGCGGCCCGGTCTCGACGTCGCCCTCGAAGTGGGTGATGCGCACACCGATGACACCGGGCATGGGCGCGGTGCAGTCGACCGTGACGAGCGGGCCCTTGAGCAGGTCGCCGCGGTGCCGGATGTGCTGGGTGGGCGCGTGGACCCGCAACGTTCCGGGGCCCGGGACGGCATCGAGGACCTCGGCCGGATACGCCGCCGTGACGCCTTCGCGCAGCAGCCAGTACCCGTTGGTGAACTTCATGGTCGATGCCTTTCCCGGTGGGCGGCCACCGGCGTTCTCGGTACGTGTGGGAGCAGGTGGGGCCGGCTCTGCCTCCTGCCGCGGAGCGGGGAGGCAGCGGGGAGGCAGAGCCGTGGGCGGGCCGCGGGGAGGTCATCCGCCCGGGTGGAGGGCCACGGACACGGTGGTCCGGGCGCGGATCACTTCACGGCGCCGACGGCGATGCCGCGGGTGAGGGTCCGCTGGAAGAGCAGGAAGAAGACGATCGCGGGCAGCGCGCCGAGCAGGCCGGCCGCGTTGGTCATCGTCGCGTCCATCAGACGCTGACCCTGGAGCACGCCGAGCGCGACCGAGACGGTCTGGTTGTCGTTCGACGGCAGCATGACCAGGGGCAGCAGGAACTCGTTCCAGGTCCAGATGAAGAAGAACACCAGCAGGACGCCCAGGGTGGGCCGGCTGACCGGGACCACCATCCGCCACAGGATCTGCCAGCTGTTGGCGCCGTCGATCCTGGCCGCCTCGATGATCTCCTTCGGGAAGGCTCCGAGCACGGAGGAGAGGAGGTAGGTGCCGAACGCCGCCTGCACGACGCTGAAGACGATGATCAGGCTCAGCCTGGTGTCGTACAGGCCCACCTGCTTGGACAGGTAGTACAGCGGGTAGACCAGCGCTTCCTGCGGCAGCACGTTGGCCAGCACGAAGAAGGCGAGGAAGTACGCCTTGCCCTTGATCCTCCCGATGCCGATCGCGTACGCGTTCAGCACCGAGAGGATGACGCCGAACACGGCCACCGAACCTGAGATCACGATCGAGTTGATCAGCGTGTGCCCGAAGTTGACCCGGGTCCAGAAGTCCGTCAGGCCGTCCAGGTGGAGGCCGTGGGGCAGCGAGAGCGGGCCGTGCGCGGAGTAGTCGGCGGGCGACTTCAGCGCGTTGATGAGCACGATCAGGAGCGGCAGCACCATGAAGATCGCGCCGAGGATCATGGCCACCAGCACGGGGTAGCGCTTGAGCGCCTTCACTGTGCGTCCTCCGATCGGGTCTGGAAGCGCAGGCCGACCGTGGTCAGCGCCAGGATGATCAGGGTGAGGACCGTCGCGATCGCCGAGCCGTAGCCCACGTCGGTCTTCTCGAAGAAGGTCGAGAAGGAGAAGTAGGACGGGACGATGGTCGAGTCGGCGGGTCCGCCCTTGGTGAGGACGTAGACCGCGCCGAAGACCTTGAGGGCCGCGATGGTGCACCACAGCATCACCACGTAGATCTCGGGGCGGATCTGGGGCAGCGTCACGTGCCAGAAACGCTGCCACCAGTTCGTCCCGTCCAGCTCGGCCGCCTCGTAGAGCGAGGGATCGACCCGCTGGAGTCCCGCCATGAAGATCACGACGGGGAACCCCAGCTGCACCCAGACCATGACGGCCATCACGCTGTAGAGCGCGAACTTCGGGTCACCCAGCCAGTCCTGCTGGAGCGAGCCCAGGCCGACCGCCTTCAGCAGCTCGTTGAGCGAGCCGTTCTCGGGGGCCAGGATCCAGCTCCAGACGATGCCCGCCACGGTGATGGGCAGGACCTGCGGGAGGTAGAAGCAGGCACGCAGCACGCTGGCCAGCTTCGAACCGAAGTGCTTGCCGATGAAGTCGAACAGCGCCGCGGCCACCACCAGGCCGACGGCGGTGGGGATCACCGCCATCGCCAGGACCATGGCGACGCTGTGCCGGAAGGACTCCCAGAACCGCGAGTCCTTCATCAGCTCCCGGTAGTTCTCCAGCCCCGCCCAGGTGGGCGAGCCGACGCCCTGCCAGTGCGTGAAGCTGAAGTAGATGTTCATCACGAACGGCACGATCACGACGGCCAGGAAGGCGATGACACCCGGGATCAAGTACAGCGCGTAGGGATTGCGCAGCCGGAGGGGTCGGGCACTCATGACGTGGGCGCACCCGCGTCATAGGCCTTCTGCAGCTCGTCCAGGACCTGGTCCGGGGTGCCGCTGCCGGTGATCAGCTTCTGGGTGGCCGAGACCAGCACGTCGTAGAAGCCGGGGACCGGCCAGTCGGGGTAGAAGGCGAGACCGTCCTGGTCCGAGACCTTGTTGAAGTTCTCGATCAGCTCCTTGGAGCTGGGGTCGGTGATCGCCGAGGGCTCGGCCGCGACGGGCACGCCGCCGTTGTTGCCGAGGGTGTTCTGGATCCCCTTCTTCATCGTGATGTCGATGAAGTCGTAGGCCAGCTGCTTGTTCTTGGCGTTCTTCGGGACGACCCAGAGGTTGCCGCCCGAGCCGAGGGTCATCTTGGACTCCGGGAAGAGGAACGAGCCCCACTGGAACTTGTTCTCGTCACGGAAGCGGCCGTACCACCAGCTGCCCGAGAAGAAGATCGGGGACTTGCCGCCGATGAAGGAGACGCCGGCGTCCTCGGCCTTGGCGCCACTGCTCGTCTTGGCGATGTAGCCCTTCTTCACCCAGTCCGACAGGGTGTTGGCGGCGTACGTCCAGGCGGCGTCGTGGAAGTCCGCCTTGCCCTTGTAGAGCTCGAAGGAGTCGACCCAGCTGCGGTCGGCCTTGGTCAGGGCCAGCTGGTACAGGTACTGGTGGGCCGGGTACTCGGCGCCGCCGTTGGCGAGCGGGGTGATGCCCTTGGCCTTGAAGGCGGCGAGCGCCTGCTCGAACTCGTTGAACGTGGTCGGGACCTTCACGTTGTTCTTCGCGAAGAGGTCCTTGTTGTAGTACACCATCGTGTACTCACCGAAGTTCGGGATGCCGTACCAGTTGCCGGAGCCCATGACGCCCTTGGCGTCGTAGCGGCTGGTGGTGGTGACGCTGGGGCTGAGCAGCTTGTCCCAGCCGTACTTGGTGACCTGCGGGGTGAGGTCGGTCAGCAGGCCCTGCTTGGCCAGCAGGCCGGCCGTGGCGTTGCCCTTGTTGTACTCCATGAGGTCAGGGGCGTTGCTGGAGTTGAGCACCATCGAGGCGGTCTTCTGGATCTGCTCGAAGCCCTTGGCCTCGAACTCGACCTTGACGCCCGGGTGGCTCTTCTTGAACTCCTCTATCGCCTGGTTCCAGGCGATGCCCATGGCACTGTTCGGGGCTTCGTAGTGCCAGAGCTTCAGCGTCTTGCCGTCGCCCTCCGCACCCCCGTCCGAGCTTCCGCACGAAGTGATGAGCATGGCGCCCGCAAGGGCAGCTGCTGCGAGAGCCAGCGGTCTGCGCACCTTCAACATTGAAGTGACCTCCACCTGGGCCGAACGAGTGAGGCGTCCATCGAATGGTTTCGATGCGACGCGTCGAAGCGCTTCGACGCAGGACCGTATGCAGCGATCGCGGATATGTCAATGGTGTTAACAAATCGCCGACCAGCGATTTTGAAGCGTTACCGACGCGCAACAGCTGCGCGACATGCGACGGATGCCCGGAGTGACCACATGGGGACGCAGCGGTGCCGCCGGAGGGGCGGAAGCGCTTGACAGCGAAGCGGATTCATCTCTTCCGGATTCCGGAGGGAAATTCCCCTACACCCCACTGGCATCACTTGCCCCTTCTGTCGCATTTGCCATATCAGCCCCTGCGGTCACGGGGGACTCGTGGCGGAAGGGGTCGCACCGCGGCCTCAACCAGTTTGGTCCGAGGGCCCGTTGGGCGGCCGCTGACGCAACGGAACCTATGCGGTACGCACGGTTGAAAGGGCGTCACAGTAGAGCAAAAGATACCAATATGCACTTTTTGTCGGATCCCTTTGACGGACGGCACAAAACGTGCCTACCGTTCATATAGGGACGTCTTCAACTACAGATATCTGTTCCGGCGTTCCACGTCCGTGAGGTGCGTCCGCACCAGACGCCCGCACCCCCATCTGCGCCGGGGTCACGCGCACGATCCGGCGCGACGGCGGCCCGCTCCGTGCGGACCGCGACCCGAAGTCCAGATCCCCGAAGGGGGAGTCATGCGCACGCTTACCATCCGCAGGATCGCCGCCGCCGCCGTGGTGGCGCCCCTGCTCGCCTTCGCCGGAGCCACCGCGGCCAGCGCGGCGACGCCACAGACAGCACCCACCACCGCGCAGTCCGTCGTCGACCACGGCGGCGGCTGGGGCGGCGGACACGGTGGCGGCCACGGTGGCGGCCACGGCGGCTGGGGCTGGGGGAACGGCTACGGCTGGGGCGGCTACGGGGGTTACGGCGGCTATGGCGGTTACGGCGGCTACTACGGCTTCTACCCCGGCTTCTACGGGACCGGCTTCTACGGAGGCTTCTACCGCTGAGAGCCATATCCACTGAAGATCATCGAGGAACGACCGACGGCCCCCGCGACGCGGGGGCCGTCGGCGTGTCCTGCGCCGTCGCGCGCCCGCTCAGTCCCACAGCTCGCGGACCGGGTCGTGCGGCCAGGAGGGTTCGGTGTCGGGGTAGGTGATCGTGAGCTTGGTGAAGTGCCGCAGGTGCGGGTCCTCGGGCCAGGGCTTGCTCTCGGAGAGCCTGATCTTGACCGGGAAGGTGTGGAAGTGGCCTGCCGCGCAGTACGGATCGCAGTCGTTGGCTTCCTCGTAACCGGTGCCCACGGCCGACTCGCTGCCCCAGTGCGACCAGTACAGACCGCCCAGCCGGTCGTTCCCGTCCCCGCAGGCCAGGAGGAAGTCCGGGGGCATCACCAGTCCCCGGCCGAAGCACGTGACGAGCACCGTGGCGTAGGTCGGGGCGGCGCCGCCAGGGGCGGCCCGGGCCGTCGCGGCGCCGGCGGCGGCCGTGGCCGGGGCGGCCGCGACCACGGTCGCGAGGGCGGCGGACGCGGCAGTCAGGGCGAGGGTGCGGAGGAGTGGCATGTCGTTCTGCCTTCCTGGCCGCTGCCGGGGGTGGTGGCGGTCGTGGGCGAGGATGCGGTCCGGAGTGCCGCTGCGGGGTCGCGGGATGCGGGGGCGCGGTTGCCGGCGTCCCGAGGGGCCGCTGTGCGGCGGAGAACGGGAGCGGAGGAGAGCGGAGGACGGCGGGAGATCCTCGGACGTGCGGCCATGCGGCCTCGAAGTCACGTTCCCCCAGGAGGGTGAGGCGCGCAACCCGGCCGGGCCCCATCCGACTCCGGACGACACGTACGGTGATCGGGCGGGCACACAAAGATTCCGGCAGATCAAGGGGCGGAGTGGAACAAATCAGACACTTGCCCCGGTTGGAAGGCATACCAAGGAGACCGTCCTTCGACCGAGGTGATGCAGTAGTGGGCACCGACATGAGCAGTCCGACCACGGAGACGTTCAAGCGCGCCGTGCTCTTCTTCAACCGGCAGCGCTACGCCGCCGCGGCCCGGACGCTCGCGTCCATCGTGGACGTGGCACCCCGCAACATGGCGGTGCGCATGCTGCTGGCCCGGTCGTACTACTTCTCCGCGCAGCTGTCGCGGGCCGAGGCGGAGCTGCGCGACCTCCTGCGTGCCGAGCCGCAGGACGCGCACGCGCACCTCCTCCTCGGGCGCACGCTGGAGCGTCAGGGCCGGCTCGCCGAAGCGGCCCCCCACCTGCGGCTCGCCGACGCGATGACCGCCTGGGACCTCGTCGTGGTCTGACCCTCCGGGCCCGGTGAGGCCGCGTGGCGCCGACGCCCGCGGGCCACTCCCCCGGCCCATCCCCGGTTGTCCGGACCGTACCGCCTCCGCAGGCTGCTCACGTGGGGGCCATCGACCGACCACGGTTCGGAGACCGCAATGACCTGTCCGCACGTCCGGTCCATAACGCGACGCAAGGCACGCTACGCCGTCGCAGTCCTCCTCGCGGCGGCCGCGGGCCTCACGGCCTGCGGCGAGAGGGCGACGAACGTCCTGCGCGTCGACCACGCGGTGCCCGCCGACACGCCCGCGCCGAAGGTGCCGTGCGGCAACCCGCCGGTGCGGCTGGACCCGCAGGACCAGGACTTCCTCGACCAGCTGGCGGCGGCGGACGGCCCGCCGCTGTACACGCTCTCCTACACGGCCGCCCGGGAGGTGCTGAACAAGCTGCAGGCGGGCCCGGTGGACATGCTCCCTGCGCAGATCAGCGAGCGGACCGTGCCCGGCGGACCGACCGGCCCGGTGTCCGTGCACGTCGTACGGCCCGAGGGCGCCAAGGGGGACCTGCCCGGGATCGTCTACATCCACGGCGGCGGGTGGGTGCTGGGCAACTTCAAGACCCACGAACGCCTGGTGCGCGAGCTCGCCAACGGCGCGCAGGCGGCGGTGGTCTTCGTCGACTACACCCCTTCGCCCGAGGCCCAGTTCCCCGTGCCGATCGAGCAGGCGTACACCGTGGCCAAGTGGGTCGCCGACCACGGCGGCCAGATCGGCGTGGACCCCTCGCGGCTGGCCGTCGCCGGCGACTCCGTGGGCGGTGACATGACCGCCGCCGTGGCGATGATGGCCAAGCAGCGCGGCGGACCCGACTTCCGCCGCCAGGTGATGCTGTACCCGGTCACGGACGCGAACTTCGACACCGCCTCGTACAACCGCTTCGCGGAGAACTGCTGGCTCACCAAGCCCGCGATGAAGTGGTTCTGGGACGCGTACGCCCCCCGCCTCAAGGACCGGCAGAACCCGCTGGCCGCCCCGCTGCGCGCCACGGTCGACGAGCTGCGCGGCCTGCCTCCGGCGCTGATGATCACGGACTCCGACGTCCTCCACGACGAGGGCACCGCGTACGCGGAGAAGCTGCGGAAGGCCGGTGTGCCCGTCCAGCTCACGCACTACCCCGAGATCACGCACGACTTCATGATGCTCAACGCCCTCCGCGGCACCGAGTCCAACAAGAAGGCGGTGGCCGAGGCCACCACGGCGCTGCGCGAGGCGCTGCACGGGGAGGGCTCCGGCCCCGCCAAGTGACCCTCCCGGCACGCGGGACGTGGAGGGGCGGCCGGGCACACCCGGCCACTCCTCCACGGTCTGACGACCGAGAAGTTTCCCTTGGTAACAAATTTCTGTTATCGTCGATTCATGGAGGAAAGGGCGACCACCCGAGAGCGGATCATGTCCGCCGCCGCTGCCCTGCTCGCCGAGGGCGGCCGCGACGCGGTCTCGACCCGGTCGGTCAGCAAGGCGGCGGCCGTTCAGCCGCCGACCATCTACCGGCAGTTCGGCGACATGCAGGGCCTGCTCGACGCCGTCGCGGCGGAGGGCTTCGCCGACTACCTGCACCGCAAGACCGACCGGGTGCGGGCCACCGACCCGGTCGAGGACCTGCGCTGGGGCTGGGACCTGCACATCGAGTTCGGTGTGGCCAACCCGGAGATATACCAGCTGATGTTCGGTCAGCCCAGGCCCGGGGCCGAGCCGGCGGCCGTGACGGAGTCCTTCAACGTCCTCCGCGGCCTGGTGACCCGGGTCGCCGAGGCGGGCCGGCTGAGCGTCGACGTGGAACGCGCCATGCTGATGATCCACTCGGCCGGCTGCGGGGTCGTCCTGACGCTGATCGCCACGGTGCCCGAGGCTCGCGACCCGGAGCTGTCGCCCCGGACGCGGGAGGCCATACTCGCCGCCATCACCACCGCGGAGCCCGAGGAGGCCGCCGAGGAGGAGCGCCGGTCGATCGCCCGTACCGTCGCCTTCAAGGCCGTGCTCCCCGAGATCGGGGAGATCCTCACGCCCGGTGAACGCATCCTGCTGAACGAGCTGCTGGACCGCATCACGCACTCCGCCTGAGCCGCCACGCGCGGCGGCTCAGGCCGCCGCGGCCGGTCCGCTGCAGAAGAACGCCCGGTGGGGAGCCGTCATGTGACGGTTCCCCACCGGGCGTTCGCGTGTCCCGGCACCTGCCTGTCAGCCGGTGATCCTCATCAGGGCGACCCTGTCGCCCTCGACGGTGAAGGCGAAGTCCGACGGGCCGTTGAATCCGTCGCCGCCGACCTGGGCGGAGACGATCACCTGGTCCCCCCGCCGGGTCACCGCGGTGACCTTCAGGGAGACCTTGACGCCGATGAACTCGCGGTCGCTCCATCCCTCGACCGCTTCACGGCCCTCGAAGCGGCGGCCCCAGTCGTCCACCGCGCCGTGCTCGGTGAACTGGTCGAGGAAAGCCTCGGTGTCATGGGCGTTCGCCGCGGCGACGGCGCGCCGTACGGGCTCGGGAAGCTCGGGAAACTCGGAGGTGGTCATGACGGTTCTCCTTCTCGGTGCCTCCCGGCGCACCGGCCCCCGAAGGGTCCGGTGCGCCGGGAGGCCGCGGCGGGTGGCTGCTGAGCCGGTCGGCTGTGGGGCCGTCAGGCTTCGGCGCGGGGGCTGAGCAGGTCGTCCAGGCCGATCCGGTGGTAGAAGTCCTGGCGGATGCGGTCGGCGACCACGGAGACGGCCTCCGAGCCGTCGTCGGCGGGGTCGATGTGGGTGCGGAACGGCCGCTTGCCGGCGGGGAGCCCGACGACGCGGACGATCTCGCGCGCCACCTCCGCCACGTCGGCGTCAGCCGGGGTGATGGCGGCCAGGGCGCGGCCGACCTGCTCGGTCAGGCCCTCGTACCGGGTCTCGTAGGCCGCGACGGTGCCGGTGTCGGCGGGGTGGCCCGCGTTCGCGAAGTGGTTCGTGCCGGAGGTGAAGGCGCCGGGGACGACGATGGAGGTGTCGATGCCGAAGCGGGCGAGCTCGGCTGCGTAACTGACGGCGACGGCGTCCATGGCGGCCTTAGCGGCGAAGTACGGCGCCAGGTAGGGCGGGGTGCCCCCGCGGGTGCTGCTGGACCCGACCCAGAGCAGCAGACCGTGTCCTTGCGCCCGCAGGTGCGGCAGTGCGGCGCGGTTCACCCGCTGGGTGCCCAGCACATTGGTGTCGTAGACCGCGGCCATCTCCTCCGGGGTGAAGGCTTCGGTGGGGCCGAGCACCATGTGGCCCGCGTTGTGGACCAGGACGTCCAGCCGGCCGGCCTCGCTCAGGACGGTGGCGACGGCGCGGTCCGCGCTGTCCTGGGACAGCACGTCGAGTTCGACGACCCGCAGGTCGATGCCCTCGCGGGCGGCCCGTTCACGTACCTGCGCCGCACGCTCGGCGTTGCGGCCGGATATGTCGCGCATGCTCGCGTAGACCGTGTGGCCCGCGGAGGCCAGAGCGTGGGCGGCCAGCGCGCCGAATCCGGAGCTCGCACCGGTGACCAGGACGACGGAGGACACGGGGGACATGACGGATCTCCTTGGGCTGATGGGGACCGGTCCCGGCGGCTGTGGCGTCCGGGCCCCGGGTCGGGGTGGGGTGGCACGAGGTGGTGGATCTGCCGGGGCAGGATGCGGTCGAGGTGCGGGGTGCCGGGCGGGTCGACGACCCGGCGGTCCGGCGGACGGACCGGCGGTGCGGTGCGGTGCCCGGAGGGGTCGCGCGGAGGTGTACGGCCGGCGGGTCAGGCCGCTCCGCCGTTGGCGAAGATCGTCTGACCGTTGATCCAGCGACCGGGGCCGGCCAGGAAGGAGACGATCTCGGCGACGTCCTGAGGGGAGCCGAGGCGCTCGAGGGGGTTCAGCTTCGCGAACCGGTCTATGGTCGCCTCGTCCTTGCCGTTGAGGAACAGGTCGGTGGCGACCGGGCCGGGCGCGACGGCGTTCACGGTGATGTCGCGGCCGCGCAGCTCCCGGGCCAGGATCAGGCTGATGGCCTCGACCGCACCCTTCGACGCGGCGTACGCCGCGTAGGTCGGCGTGGCGATCCGGGTCTGGGACGAGGACACGTTGATCACGGCGCCGCCCTCGCGTAGCCTGCGGGCGGCCTGCTGGTTGACCACAAAGGTGCCGCGGATGTTGGTGCGGTGCATGCGGTCAAGGGCGTCGAGGTCGAAGTCCGCCACGGTGTTCAGGATCATGAGGCCGGCCGAGTTGACCACGACGTCCACACCGCCGAACTCCCGCTCCGCGGCGTCGAAGAGCTCCTGGACCGCCTTCTCGTCGGCGACGTCAGCCTGAACCGCGAGGCCGGAACCGCCGATGGCGGCGATCTGGGTGACGGTCGCGTCGGCGTCGGCCTGGTTGCCGGCGTAGGCGACGACGACCGCCTGGCCGTCGGCGGCCAGGCGCAGCGCGACTTCGCGGCCGATGCCGCGGGAGCCGCCCGTGACGATCGCGACACGGCGAGTGGTGGTGGTCTCGGTCATGGCGGTCTCCTGATCGCGCGAGGGGGGCGACTCCTTCCGTCGCCCCGCTTCCGATGATAACGGTGCCACGTTATCGGCGGAAACGCAAGCAGCGATAACGCTGACTTGTTATCGCCGTACACATGGGAGTCCGCGGTGCGCACCGCCCCGCACGCACGGGGGCCGCCGCCCCTGTACGGGGGCGGCGGCCCGGGGGACCGACGGCCGTCACGCGTGGGCGCTCAGGCCGGCCGGAGGTCAGTGGAAGCGACCGCCGAAGAAGAAGGGGTCGAAGAGGTAGGGCCCGAAGAGGTACGAGCCGAAGAAGCCGCGGTCGAAGCGGTAGGAGTCACGGTGGTGGCCGCGCCCACCGTGACCACGGTCGTAGCCGCCGCGGCCGTGGTCGCCCGTGACGTGGGTTCCCTTGGTGCCGGCGAGGTCCGGGGTGGCGGCGCCGGCGGCAGTGGCACCACCCAGCAGAACGACAGAGGCCACACCGACAGCGGCCACAAAACGGGAAACGCGCATACTGACTCTCCTGTCTCGGCGGGCACCGTGGCGATACCCGCAGGGTTCCGACATGGAGAGCCTGCGTCGAGGACATCCGCGCCGCACGACGGAATTCCGTCACGCTCCGTCACGCGACGCCGCGTCAGGTGCGGCGAACGGTGGACTGCGGACGGCGTGCACAGCGCCGAATTCCTGATGATCACGGGTCCGACGGGGCCTCAATGACTCCACCACGCACCGTAATCACGAACCGTCACGTCCGGACCTCCCGACGAGTGAATCCTCGTCACCGACAACGTACGCCAACGCGGCCACCCAGCCCCCGGGACGACCGAGCCGACCGCGGGCCCGGAGCGGATGGGACCCGCTCCGTCCCTGGTCATGGGCTCGCGCGTCGCTGCGGCCGCAGGACTGCCCGAAGTCGCGGCGACGCGCAAGCCCGGCTTCTCCCGGGAAGACGAAGGGCCCCGGCCCGCCCGAGCGGCGGGCACGGGGCCCCTCCGGCATGCCGGACGGCGCGTCAGATCGTCACCGACACGGCGTCAGCAGTCCTTCTCGCGCAGCGAGTGCAGGTACGCGCTCGACCTGCGGGCGAAGCTGAAGGAATCGGGCGGCGTGTCGTGCTCGGTCTGCCAGTGGTGGTCGAGGCGGCCGCCTTGCGTGCGCGTCACGGCCGAGATGAACCGCTGGTAGTCGATGTCCCCGTCCCCGACGTCGACCATGCGGTAGCCGTCGGCGTTGGTGTCGTCGCGCTCACCGTCCTTGACGTGGAAGAGGGGGTAGCGGTCGGGCTGCTTCAGGACGTAGCGCAGCGGGTCGAAGGGGGCGGGGGTGCCGTCCGCACGCTTGGAGAACCGGAACTGGCCCGCGTAGGCCCAGTAGATGTCCATCTCCAGGTAGACCAGGTCGGGGTCGGTCTCGGCGAGGAGGACGTCGTACAGCCGCACTCCCGGGCGGTCGGTGGCGAAGGAGAACTCCTCCGCGTGGTTGTGCTGGTAGAACTTCATGCCGCGGGCCTTGGCGGCCGCGCCATACTCGTTGAACTCCTCGGCGCAGCGCTTCCAGCCGTCGACGGTGCTGCCGTACCGCCAGGGACCGGACGCCGTTCCGATGTGCTTCAGCCCGAGAGCCTGGGCGTCGTCGAGGACCTTCGTCAGGTTCTGGGCGAAGGTGTAGGCGTTCGGGTCGCCGTCGTTGTAGTAGCCGACGTGGCTGCCGATGGCGCGCAATCCGTGGTCGCGGGCGAGCCGGCGCAGCTGGGCGAGGGTGATGGCGCCCGCGGAGCCCTGCGTGTAGCCGGCGTACTCGATCTCGTCGTAGCCGTACTTCTGGAGTTCCGCGAAGACGGGGGCGAAGCCCAGTGTGGAGACCTTGTCGCGCAGCGAGTACAGCTGGATGCCGAGGCGGCCGGGAGGCAGGACCGGGCGGCCGTGGCCCTTGCCGTGCCCCTTGCTCTGGGCGGCGGCAGCGGTGGGGGCGGCCAGGCCGAGCAGCGCGGCGGCGCCGGCTCCGGCGGCGACGCCCAGCATGCCGCGTCTGCTGAGCTTGCGGCTGAGCTCCGGGTCGGGGGTGCTGTTACGACGCGAGCTGGTCATTGTGGATAACTCCTTGGCGTCGGTGATGTGTGGTTCAGTGGAGTCCTGCCAGGCGCAGGAGCAGGGACTTCACTTCGGTGGCCGCCACGCGGCCGCCGACGGCACGGGGGATGGAGCAGAGGATGAGCGGACCTTCTTCGTCGCTCGCCGGGAGGCGGCCGTGGCTGCCGCGAATAGGCGAGGGGTCGAGCGGCACGACCGCCATGCGGTAGCGCATGCCGAGCTTCTTGCGGGCCAGTGCGGTGGCGGCCTTGACGCGGACGTAGGGGTCCGCGGGGTCCATGAACAGTTCGACGGGGTCGTAGCCGGGTTTGCGATGGATCTCGACGAGCCGGGCGAAGTCGGGTGCCCTGTCGTCGTCAAGCCAGTAGTAGTACGTGAACCAGGCGTCCGGGTCCGCCACGGCGACGAGCTCGCCGGAGCGCGGATGGTCCAGACCGTGCCGCTTCTTGCCCTCGTCGTCGAGGAGTTCGGCGACGCCGGGCAGCGTGGCGAGGACCTTGCGGGTGGCTTCGAGGTCCTCGGGACGGCGCACGTACACATGGGCGATCTGGTGGTCGGCGACCGCGAACGCGCGGGAGGCCATCGCGTCGAGGTACTCCATCCCGTCCTGGGTGTGGACCTCCAGCAGCCCGGCGCGCCGCAGCTCGCGGTTGATGTCGACGGGCCGGCTGACCGGCGTGATCGCGTACTCGGAGAGCGCCACCACCGTGCGGCCCTCCCGGCGTGCGTCGTCGAGGAGCGGGGCCAGGGCCTCGTCCAGCTCGGTGGCCGCGCGGCGGGAGCGGGGGTCGTCCGGACCGAACCGCTGCAGGTCGTAGTCGAGGTGCGGGAGGTAGCAGAGGGCGAGGTCGGGTGTGCGGGTGCGCAGGATGTGCCGGGTGGCGTCGATGATCCAGCGGCTGGAGACGATGTCGGCGCCGGGGCCCCAGAAGTGGAAGAGGGGGAAGGTACCGAGGGCGTCGGTGAGCTCGTCGTGGAGCTCGGGGGGCCGGGTGTAGCAGTCGGGCTCCTTGCGGCCGTCCGCGTAGTAGACGGGGCGCGGGGTGACCGTGACATCGGTGTCGGCGCCCATGGCGTACCACCAGCAGATGTTGGCCACGGTGTAGCCCGGGTGGGCACGGCGGGCGGCGTCCCACAGCTTGTCGCCGGCGACGAGACCGTTGTGCTGGCGCCACAGCAGGACGTCGCCGAGTTCGCGGAAGTACCAGCCGTTGCCGACGATGCCGTGCCCGGCGGGCGGCGCACCCGTGAGGAAGGTGGACTGGGCGGCACAGGTCACCGCGGGCAGGACGGTGCCGAGCGGGGCCTGTGAGCCGCTGTCCGCGAGCCGCCTCAGATGCGGCATGTGGTCCAGGAGCCGGGGGGTGAGGCCGACGACGTCGAGGACGAGGAGGGGGGCCGGCCCGGCGGTGTCGGTCATGGGAGTTCCTTCAGGCCGAGGTCGTGGAGGAGGTCGCGGGCCAGACCGAGTTCCGCGGCGATGCCGTCGGCGAGCTGGGCCCGGGTGCGTGGGCGCAGCTCGGCGGGGAGGGCCTGCCAGGTGTAGGTCTCGACCTCGAGGTGGTGGGTCAGCGGGGACGGGCCGCCGACGAGGCGGGCGAGGGCGTCCTTCAGGACGGGGACGGTGGAGGTGAGCGGAGGCGCCGGCGGTGCGTGCAGCGGCACGTGGAAGTGGGCGCGCCAGGGTGCGCCAGTGGGGAGCGGCCCCTCGGTGAGCGCCTGGTGGAGGTCGTCGGTGCCGTGCAACCCGCCGGCGGTGCGGGCGCGCGTCTGATGGAGGAAGCGGGGTTCGGAGAAGGCGGCGAGCGCGTCGCGTACGTCCTGCAGGTGCGGGTGTTCGGCGTGCAGGGCGGCGGAGAGCTGGACCTTGGGGATGGTGATGCCCGCCGCGGTGAGCGCGTCCAGCGCGGCGGCGGGTTCTTCGAAGGAGGTGGCGAGATGGCAGGTGTCGACGCACACGCCGATGCGGGGGTGGGCGATCGCCGTGAGGGGCTCTATCGCGTCCGCGGTGGTCTCGACGATGCAGCCCGGTTCGGGTTCCAGGGCGATCCTGATGGACTTGCCGGTGAGTTCGGCCAGCGCGTCGAGCCGTCCGGCGAGGGTGGTGAGGGCGGTCCTGGCGCTCCGCGCGGCACGCTCGTCCCAGAGGGTGCGCCAGGCGAGCGGGAGGGTGGAGATCGATCCTTCGGTGACGTCGGCGGGGAGCAGGGCGGCGAGGAGGTCGGCGAGGCCGCTGGTGTAGGCGAGCCGCTCCGGCTCGGTCCAGTCCGGCCGGTAGACCCGGTACTTGACCTCGGCGGCGCCGAAGCCCTGGTAGGGGAAGCCGTTGAGGGTGACGACCTCGAGGCCGCGGCGGTCGAGTGCGGTGCGCAGCCCGCGCAGGGCGGCCGGATCGGTGTGGAGGGCGCGCGCGGCGTCCTTGGCGAGCCACAGCCCGATGCCGAGGCGGTCCCGGCCCAGCCGTTTGCGCACGGGTTCGCAGTGGTCGCGGAGCTGCGAGAGGACTCCGTCGAGCGTCTCCGCGGGATGGACGTTGGTGCAGTAGGCCAGGTGGACGACGGAGCCGTCGGGGTGCCGGAAGCGCATGGGTACCGCCTCCTCATTCCCCGCCGCGGAGGATGGAGTTGCCCTCGTGCAGGTCCGCGGGGGCCGGGACGTCGAGCTGCAGCTTGCCGCTGCGGCCGTAGAAGGCGACGGGGTTGCGCCACAGGACCTGGTCGACGTCGTCGGCGGTGAAGCCGGCGGCGAGCATCGCGTCCGCGGTCCTGCGGGTCTTGAGGGGGTCGCTCTTCCCCCAGTCCGCTGCGGAGTTGACCAGCGTCTTCTCGGTACCGTAGGCCTTCAGCACGGCGACCATGCGGTCCTCGTCCATCTTGGTGTCGGGGTAGATGGAGAAGCCCAGCCAGCAGCCGCTGTCGGCGGCCTCCTTCACCGTGGTCTCGTTCAGGTGGTCGAGCAGGACGTGCTCGGGGTCGAGCGCGGACTCGCGGACGACGTCGATGGTGCGGCGCATCCCGGTGAGCTTGTCGCGGTGCGGGGTGTGGACGAGGGCGGGCAGTCCGTGGTCGGCGGCGAGCTGGAGCTGGGTGGCGAGGGCGGTGTCCTCGGCGGGGGTCATCGAGTCGTAGCCGATCTCGCCGACGGCGACGACGTTGTCCTTGACGAGGAAGCGGGGCAGCGCGTCGAGGACGGGGAGGCAGCGCGGGTCGTTCGCCTCCTTGGGGTTCAGGGCGACGGTGCAGTGGTGGGCGATGCCGTACTGCGCGGCGCGGAAGGGTTCCCAGCCCAGGAGGGAGTCGAAGTAGTCGAAGAAGGACTCGGGGCAGGTGCGGGGCTGACCGAGCCAGAAGGAGGGTTCGACCAGGGCGCGGACACCGGCGGCGTACATGGCCTCGTAGTCGTCCGTGGTGCGGGAGGTCATGTGGATGTGGGGGTCGAAGATGCGCATCAGGACTCCTCCGTCCGGGACGTCAGGGCGAGGGCGCGGTGGAGGTCCGCGGGGACGGGCCGGCCCGCGGCGGTGCGTTCCGCCGCGTAGTCGCCGAGCATGCGGGCCAGTTCCGCGTCGCCGCGTGCCCGGTCCTCGAGCCGGGCGGCCGCGTCCACCGGCACTCCGGTGAACAGGCATTTGAGGAGGGCGTGACGCCAGGTGTGCGGGTCGAGGTGCTCCGCGGCGTAGGGGCCGACGGCGGCGGCGACGAGCCGCGTGTCGTTGGTGCGCAGGGCGTCCTCGACGAGGGGCACCCCGTCGGCGGGGGCCGGCGCGAGGTGCGGCAGCGCGAGGAGGACGGCGCGGCGCTCCGCGGCGGTGCCCTGCCGGTACAGGCGGGTCAGCGTGGCGGCGTCGGCGCGGGCCTCCCGTAGGAGCAGCACGCGGGCGGCGTCGGCGTGCTCCTGGCCGCAGTGGCGGCCCGCGGAGGCGAAGCGCTGTTCCCAGGCGGGCACGGAGGAGGGTGTGGTGGGGGTGTCGTCGTCCGTGGTGCCGTCGCGGGCGGCTCCGGCTTCGGCAAGGGCCGCGTCGAGCCAGGCGCCGGCGGCGTCGCCGAGCCGGCCCTGGAGGCCCTCGCGGGTGGGTGTCGTCATGCCGTGGCTCCGTTCGCGGGGGTGTGGGAGCGCAGGAAGTCGAGGGAGGTGCGGGCGAGTTCGGGTCCGGCGTGGGAGTGGCGGGGAAGTTCCACGACGGTCAGGCCCTCGTAGCCGGTGTCCGCCAGGGCCTGGAGGACGGGCGGGAAGTCGATCTCCCCGTGGCCGAAGGGGAGGTGTTCGTGGACGCCGCGGCGCATGTCCTCGATCTGGACGTGGCGGAGCCAGGGGGCGGCCTGTTTGACGCAGTCTGCGGGGGGCGCCGGTTCCAGGCACTGGCAGTGGCCGATGTCGAGGGTGAGTCCGAGGGGTTCGGGGTCGCCGAGCAGGCCGCGCAGGTGGTGGAAGTCGTCGAGGCACGCGAGGAGGTGACCGGGCTCGGGCTCGACCGCGAGCGGGACCCCCGCGGTGGACGCCGCGTCCAGGACGGGTGCGAGGGCGCCTTCGAGCCGCTGCCATGCGGTTGCGGACGACGTGCCGGCGGGCGTGATCCCGCTGAAGCAGTGCACGGCGTGGGCCCCGAGGTCGGCGGCGACCTGGACGGCGCGGACGAGCAACCGGGTGCGGGCGGCGCGGGCGTCGGGGTCCGGGTCGAGGAGGGAGGGACCGTGCTTGCGGCGCGGGTCGAGGACGTAGCGGGCGCCGGTCTCGACGGTGACCTCGAGGCCGAGCGCGGACAGCCGTCCCGCGAGGCGCCGGGTGCGGGCGGCGAGGTCGGGTGCCAGCGGGTCGAGGTGCATGTGGTCGAGGGTCAGTCCGACGCCGTCGTAGCCCAGGTCGGCGAGGAGGGAGAGGGCGTCATCGAGGCGGAGGTCGGTGAGGCCGTTGGTTCCGTAGCCGAGGCGCAGGCTCATGTGGGGCTCACCTTCCTGGCGACCCGGCGGGCTACGGGGCCGAGGGCGAGGACGGCCGCCGCGGATGCTCCCGAGCCGGAGCGGGCCGCCAGGGCGGCCTGCAACGGGATCATGGCGCGGATCCCGCCGCCGACCGCGCGCTGGGTGAGCTGCGGTGACGGGTTGAGAGCCGCGTGCAGGAAGGGGGTGAGCGCCGTGCCGGCGTAGGCCGCGGAGGCCAGTGCCGTCAGGACGTGGGGCAGGGCCGGTGGTTGCTCCGTCCTCGGGGCCGGTCGCCCGCGCCGGCCACCGCCCGACCCGTGCCGGGCAGTGGCCGACGGCGGGCGTGTGGACGCACGCAGGTGGTGCAGCGTCCGGGCGGCGTCGGCCGTGACGGCGGCGATCGCCGTGGTCGTGACCAGCGCTGCGAGCGGTGCCCTGCTGGAGCCGCCCTGCGTCTCGTTGCGGGAGACGGTGGTGACCGCGTAGGTGTGTGCGCCGAGCAGGGCGGCGTGGGGCAGCGCAGCGGCGAGCGCCCGGGGACGGGTGGCCGCCGCGCCGAGCACGAGGTCGAGGGCGCGTGCGGTGGCCATGGCGGCCGGTCCCGCCGCCGTGTGCTTAAGACGCAGGTCGTACGCCCAGACCGTCGCCGCGAGGGTGGTGGCGAGGGCGAGCGGGGCGCGTCCCGCGCGGGCCGCGAGCGCCAGGCCGGCCGCGGTGAGCGCCCCGGCGGCCGTCAGGGCGGCGGCCGGGCTGATCCGGCCCGAGGGGAGGGGCCGGTGGGGGCGGTCGACGGCGTCCTCGTCGCGGTCGGCCCAGTCGTTGAGCGCCATGCCCGCGTGGTAGAGGCACAGCGAGCTGCCGATGGCGAGGAACGTGCCGCGGCGGGGACCGCGTCCCGTCGCGGCGGCGCCCGCGAGGGCGTCGCCCGGGACGGTGAACAGGGCGGAGACGCGCAGGAGTTCGGCCCAGTCCCACAGCCGTGGGGCCGGTGCGGGCCGTTCCGCCTCGGCGTCGCCGGCGTCGTCGGCGCTCCCGGGCCCGGCGGGCCGGGCGTCGTCGCACCCGCCCGGGGCGGCCCCCTCCTCCGCCCCGGGCCGGTGGGTGCCGCGCGCCGCCCCGCCCCGCGGGACGGTGTCGTGCACCGTGCCGCGCGCTGGGTGGCGCGCGGCGAACGCCGTCACGACGCCGAGGGCCGCCACGACGGCCAGGGCCCGCAGCCGCCCCGCTCCCGGTGCCCTCACCGGGACTCCCCCAGCCTCACGGCGAGGGCCAGCAGCTCCCCGTACTGCTCGGAGAGCGCCGCGGGGGCGCCCGGGTCGGGGTCCTTGAAGTAGAAGCCCAGCTCGGGGAGGGGTCCGCTCAGACCGGCCTCCTGGGCGCGGGCCGCGAAGCGGGCGAGGTCGAGGACGAGCGGGGCGGCGAGGGCGGAGTCGCATCCCTGCCAGGTGGTCTGGAGGACCATGCGGGTGCCGAGGAAGCCGTCGAAGGCGATGTGGTCCCAGGCCGTCTTCCAGTCGCCGAGGGCGGGGACGTCGTCGATGTGCACCTCGCCCTCGGGGGCGGCGCCGAGGGCGTCGGCGAGGACGCGCTCCTTGCCGGCGTTCTTCGCCGCGGCCGCCGCGGGGTCGGCGAGGACCGCCCCGTCGCCGCCGCCGAGCAGGTTGGTGCCGGACCAGGCCCGTACCGACAGCGCGCGTTGCACGAACATCGGGGCGAGGACGGAGCGGAGCAGGGTCTGCCCCGTCTTGCCGTCCCGTCCCGCGTGAGGCAGGCCGCGGGCGGAGGCCGCCTCGGCGAGGTCCCGGGTCCGTATCCCGGTGGAGGGGGTGAAGTTCACGTAGGCGCATCCGGCCTCGATCGCCGCCGCCGCGTAGAGGGAGCTCGCCGGGAGGCGGTCGCTCCCGGGCTCGGGAACGGGCTCGGTGGAGGCGACGTTGACGACGACGGTCCGCGCCAGGTCGTGGCGGTGGGTGAAGGCGGTGATGTCCGCCGCGAACGCCGCGATCAGCTCCTCGTCACCGCGGGTGTCGCCGGGGAGCGGGCCGCCGGTGCGGATCTCGGCGTCGGCGGCGGCGAGTTCGGCGCGGAGCGCGGCCGGCAGGCCGTACGGCAGCACGCCGCCCTCCGCGAGCTGTTCCGCCCGCTTGCCCAGCGGGCAGGCGGCCGTGTCGTGGCCGCCGAAGACCAGGGAAGGGAGTGGTGGAAGGCCGGCCGAGGCGAAGGGAGCGGTCTCGCTCACCATGCCCGTCGCGGGGTGGAGCCCGGCGGTGATCGCCGCGCATCCCGCGACGGCGGTGGTGGCGACGGAGCCGCGGGCTCCGATGAGCCACACTCCGGTGCGTGCGGGCGACCGGTGGTCCGATGCCGGTGCCGGGGCGGGGGGGTTCGTCACGGCTGCCTCCCTGGTGCGAGTGGTGGGGGGCGGCGGGCGGGGGCACGGCGTCTCCCCGCCCGCCGCCGGCTCGTGGGTGCCGGCAGGGACTGCCCTACGAGGAGGGAAGTTCCTTGATCTGTACGTTCCGGAAGGACACCTGGTCGTCGGCCCCGTGGTTCTGCAGGCCGATGTAGCCGTCCTTCAGGCTGCGGGCGGGGTCGGTGTTGGTGAAGTCGTTGATCTTGACTCCGTTGAGGAAGACCTGGAGCCGTTCACCCTGGACCTTGATCTCGTAGCTGTTCCACTGGCCCGGGGGACGCAGCACCTGGTCGCGGGCCTTGAGGTTGGCCGACTTGAAGCTGTAGACGGAGCCGGTGGTGCGGTCGGGGGCGTCGGAGGCGTCGATCTGGATCTCGTAGCCCTTGTCCACCGCTGACCAGGGGTCGTCGGAGGCCGGGAAGCCCACGAAGACACCGGAGTTGTCGTCGCCGTCCATCTTCCAGTCGAGCTTCAGGGAGTACGCGCCGTACTGCTTGGCCTGGTACCACAGCAGGCCCATGCCGCCCTCGGTGCGCAGTTCACCGTCGACGACGTTGAACTTGCCGGGGCCCGCCTGCTTCCAGCCCTCCGAGGTGTACCCGTTGAACAGGTCGCGGTAGCCCGTCTGCGGCTTGCAGTCGGCCTTGACCTGTCCGACGGCGTAGCGCAGTCCGCCCAGGAGGTGCTGGCGGAAGGCCGGCTCGGCGTAGGACTCCTTGGTGTGCCCGAGACCGGTGTAGAAGGAGCGCCCGGACTGGTAGGTCTGGCACCACGCGATCGGGTGGTCGCCCTTCATCGTGCCGCCCTGGTAGGTGGTCTCGTCCAGGGTGGCGAGGACGCGGGCCTGGCCGCGCGGGTTGGTGCGGTAGTTGTACCACTCGTCGGTGCGCTCCCAGCCGGCCTCGTCGAGGTGCGCGGTGGCGGGGTGCGTGTGGTCCTCGGCGCGGACGGTGGCCTTCTGGATCTGCGGGTGCCCCTGGAAGTAGGCGCCGACGAGGCCGCCGTAGAAGGGCCAGTCGTACTCGGTGTCGGCGGCGGCGTGGACGCCCATGTAGGCGCCCCCGCCCTTGACGTAATTCTCGAACGCCTGCTGCTGATCGGCGTTGAGGACGTCACCGGTGGTCGACAGGAACACCACCGCGTCGTAGCGCGCCAGGTTGTTGCTGGTGAACTGACGCGGCTCCTCGGTGGCGTCGACGGTGATGTTGGCGGTGGCGCCGAGCTCCTTCAGCGCGGCGACGCCGGTGGGGATGGCGTCGTGGCGGAACCCGGCGGTCCTGGAGAAGACCAGGACGCGCTTGGCGGCGCGGTCTGCCGGGACGTTGGAGAGCTCGAAATCGTCGAGGTCGTAGAGCGCCCCGGAGCCGCCCTTGAAGACCAGGAACAGCTCGGTGGTCTTCTTCGGCACGGCGCGCAGCGGTACGTCGATCTCCTGGAAGGTCTCCCAGCTGCCGGTCACCGGTACGGGGGCGGAGCCCAGGATCGGGCCGGTCGCCGAGCCGGTGCGCACCTCGAGGAAGCCACCGGAGCCTCCGGAGGAAACGCGGGCGGTCAGCCGGACGGAGCCGGTGAGGTTGTAGGGCTTGAAGGAGATCCAGTCGCCGTCGTCGATGTTGCCGACGGTGCGGCCGCCGTGGGCCTCGGCCTTGTCGAAGAGGTCGACGCCGGACGAGCCCGTGAAGTGCTCGGCCTGCCGGTGGCGCGGCTGCAGCTGCGCCTGGTCGTGGCCGGTCAGCGCCTCCTGGCCGCCGCCCCCGCCGTCGGTGTACTCGGCGTCGATGACGCCGAAGATGTTGGCGTTGGGGTCGTGGCCGCCGTCGGCGGAGGTCTTGATGGCGCCGGAGCAGCCGTTGACGGAGGTCACGGGGTGGCCGTGGCTGTCGTGGCCGAGGACGTAGGTGACCTTGACCTTGGAGCAGTCGACGGTCCCGTCCTCGGGGTCGGTGACGGTCACCTTGAACGGGATCTCGTCGCCGAAGCTGAACAGGGCCCCCTCGGCGGGTAGTTCCAGGGTCACCTTGGGCGCGGTGTTGCCGACGACGACCTGGACGCTCGCGGTCGCGGTGCGCCCGGTCGGGTCCTTCACCGTGAGGGTCGCGGTGTAGGTGCCGTTCGTACGGTAGGTGTGCGCGGGGTCGGCCGCGGTGGAGGTGCCGCCGTCGCCGAAGTCCCAGCTGTAGGCGAGCGTGTCGCCGTCGGGGTCGGTGGTGCCGGCCGAGGAGAAGGTGACCTTCAGCGGTGCGGTGCCCGAGGTCTTGTTCGCGGACGCCTCGGCGCTCGGGGAGCGGCCGTCGGTGGCGTTCTCGATCCGGTAGAGGGCAGAGTGCTCGTCACCGCCGAACCAGGCGGTGCCGTAGTCGAGGACGTACAGCGCGCCGTCCGGGCCGAAGGCCATGTCCATGATCTGCGTGCCGGTCCAGGGCACGTCGTTGATGGACTGGACCGTGCCGTCCTCGCCCTGGTCGATGCGCTTGATCCAGCGGCGCCCGAACTCGCCGGCGAAGAAGTCGCCGTCGTAGGCCTCGGGGAACTTCACCGGGGAGTCCAGTTCGGGGTCGTACCGGTAGACCGGGCCGCCCATGGGGGACTCGGAGCCGGAGCCGAACTCGGGCACGGAACCGCCGTCGTAGGGGATCCACGCGGCCTGCGCGGGCGGCAGGTCGGTCAGGCCCGTGTTGTACGGCGAGTCGTTCTTCGGCGCGGCGCAGTCGAAGGTCGCGCCGGACTGCCCGGTCGCGAAGTCGTAGTCGACGTACGGGTCGTTGTCGCCGGTGCAGAAGGGCCAGCCGAAGTTGCCGGCCTTCGTCACGCGGGCGAACTCGACCTGGCCGCCGGGGCCGCGCTTGGGGTCGGCCGCGCCGGCGTCGGGTCCGTAGTCGCCGACGTAGGCGATGCCGGTCTTCTTGTCGACGCTGAAGCGGAACGGGTTGCGGAAGCCCATGGCGTAGATCTCGGGCCGGGTCCTGTCCGTGCCCGGGGCGAAGAGGTTGCCCTCGGGGATCGTGTACGAACCGTCGTCGGCGACCTTGATCCGCAGCAGCTTGCCGCGCAGGTCGTTGGTGTTGCCGGAGGTGCGGCGGGCGTCGTAGGCGGGGTTGCGGCCCGGGCGGTCGTCGATGGGCGCGTAGCCGTCGGAGGCGAAGGGGTTGGAGTCGTCGCCGGTCGACAGGTACAGGTTGCCCTGGGCGTCGAAGTCGATGTCACCGCCGACGTGGCAGCAGATGCCGCGGGTCGTGGCGACGTCGAGGACCTTCTTCTCGCTGGCGTTGTCGAGGGTCCAGTCGGCGTTCAGCGTGAAGCGCGAGAGCCGGTTGACGCCGTCGAACTTGGCGAAGTCCTCGGCCGTCCCCTGGTCGGGGGCGTCGCCTGCGGGGGTGTCGAGCGGGGGCGCGTAGTAGAGGAAGATCGCCCGGTTCTCGCTGAAGTCCGGGTCGATGCCGACGCCTTGGAGGCCCTCCTCGTCGTGCGTGTAGACGGGGACCGTTCCGATCACGGTGGTGGTGCCGGCGGCGTCGGTCCTGCGCAGCTCGCCGTCGCGCGAGGTGTGCAGCACGCTGCGGTCGGGCAGGACCGCGAGGGACATGGGCTCGCCCGTCTCGGGCTCCCCCTTGGCGAGGGTGACCTGCTGGAACTCCTCCGCCGCCGCGGCCGCGGGCTCCGTGTCGAGGGGCCGGGCCGAGGCGCCCAAGGGGGCGGAGATGACGAGGGACGTGGCGGCGAGGAGGCCGCCGGTGAGGAGCGCGAGTCCCTGCCGGAATCGGGTTCTGGATGCTCCGGGCCGTTTTCTGTGCACGTGTGTCCTCCGGGAAGGTCGTACGGGCGGATGCAGCTGCCGTGCGGAAGATCCGGGGACCGGCGTGCGCCGTCACGCTGGTCGGGTGCCGCTCAGGACCGGCCTCGTGTTTCAGGCCTGTGTCCTGTACACCTCAGGGACGGTAGCCGGGTTCGTTCCGGACCGAAAGGCCTTGCGCGGTGAATAAGTTGAACTTTCTCCAGCGCCAGGACAAAGCTGGGCCCGGGCAGCCCGACAGGCCCGGCGGCGGCGGCCGCCGGGCTGCGGGATGTGTGCTGTGACCTGCGGTGACGCCTAGTCGTTGCCTCCGAACGCGGCGTCGAAGGACGCCGCAGGCGGATCGAAGTCGTACCGCTTCAGGAGGGAAAGCGCTTCCGGGGCGCCCGCGAGGCGGTCCATCCCGGCGTCCTCCCACTCGACGGAGATCGGGCCGTCGTATCCGATCGACCGGAGCATCCGGAACACGTCCTCCCACGGCACGTCGCCGTGCCCGGCCGAGACGAAGTCCCAGCCGCGCCGCGGGTCGCCCCACGGCAGGTGGGAGCCCATGCGCCCGTTGCGGCCGTCGAGGCGCTTGCGGGCCTCCTTGCAGTCGACGTGGTAGATGCGGTCCTTGAAGTCCCACAGGAACCCGACGGGGTCGAGGTCCTGCCACACGAAGTGGCTCGGGTCGAAGTTCAACCCGAAGGCCGGCCGGTGGCCGACGGCCTCCAGCGCGCGGTGCGTGGTCCAGTAGTCGTAGGCGATCTCGGCCGGGTGGACCTCGTGGGCGAAGCGGACCCCCTCGGCGTCGTAGACGTCCAGGATCGGGTTCCACCGCTCGGCGAAGTCCTCGAAGCCGCGCTCGATCATCCGCTCCGGGACCGGCGGGAACATGGCGACCAGGTGCCAGATCGACGAGCCGGTGAAGCCGATGACGGTGCGCACCCCGAAGGCGGCCGCGGCGCGCGCGGTGTCGGCCAGCTCGCGCGCGGCCCGCTGCCGGACGCCCTCCGGCTCACCGTCGCCCCAGATCCGGGCGGGCAGGATCCCCTTGTGGCGCTCGTCGATCGGGTTGTCGCAGACGGCCTGTCCGACCAGGTGGTTGGAGACCGCCCAGCACTTCAGGCCGTACTTGTCGAGCAGCGCCCGCCGCCCGTCCAGGTAGGCGGGGTCGGCCAGGGCTTTGTCGACCTCGAAGTGGTCGCCCCAGCAGGCGAGTTCGAGCCCGTCGTAACCGAAGTCGCGGGCGAGCCGGCAGACCTCCTCCAGGGGCAGGTCGGCCCACTGGCCGGTGAAGAGGGTGAAGGGTCGTGGCACGGCGAGGGCCTCCTCGATACGGGCGTGGTCAGGCGGGGACGGGGGTGTAGACGGCGTTCTTCTCGGCGCTCTCCTCCACCGCCGCCAGGACCCGCTGCACCTGCAGCCCGTCGGCGAACGACGGCGCCGGGGCGACCCCTTCGGCGATCCCGAGGACGAGGTCGCGCGCCTGGTGGGTGAAGGTGTGCTCGTAACCGAGCGCGTGGCCGGGCGGCCACCACGCCTCCAGGTACGGATGGCCCGGCTCGGTCACCAGGATCCGCCGGAAGCCGGCCGAGTCGGCGGGCTCGGTGTGGTCGTGGAACGACAGCTCGTTCAGCCGCTCCAGGTCGAAGGCGAGCGAGCCGCGCTCGCCGTTGATCTCCAGCCGCAGGGCGTTCTTGCGCCCCGAGGCCATCCTCGTGGCCTCGAAGGAGGCGAGCGCCCCCGAGGCCAGCCGCCCGGTGAACAGCGCCGCGTCGTCGACGGTGACCGGCCCCCGCCGGGTGCTCCCGGAGCCCGACAGCCCCGACGACGTGCCGGCCAGCTCGGGCCGCTCCCGTACGAACGTCTCGGTGAGCGCCGAGACCCCCACCAGGTGCTCCCCCGCCAGGTACTGCGCGAGGTCGACGGCGTGCGCGCCGAGGTCACCGAGCGCCCCGGAGCCCGCGTACTCGCGCTTCAGCCGCCAGGTCAGCGGGAAGTCCGGGTCGACGAGCCAGTCCTGGAGGTAGGTCACCCGCACGTGGCGGATGGTGCCCACCCTCCCGTCCGCGATGAGCCGGCGGGCGTAGGCGACCGCCGGCACCCGCCGGTAGTTGAAGCCGACCATGGCCACCTGGCCGCGGGCGGCCGCCAACTCGGCCGCCGCGGCCATGGCCTCCGCCTCGGCGACCGAGTTGGCCAGCGGCTTCTCGCACAGGACGTGCTTGCCCGCCTCGAGCGCCGCGATGGCGATCTCGGCGTGGCTGTCCCCGGGGGTGCACACGTCCACCAGCTGGACGTCGTCCCGGTCCACCAGTGCCCGCCAGTCCGTCTCCGCGGCGGCCCAGCCGTGCCGGGCGGCCGCGGCCCGCACCGCCCCCTCGTCCCGGCCGCCGATCGCGGCCAGGACGGGCCTCATCGGCAGGTCGAACACGCGGCCCACGGTGCGCCACGCGTGGGAGTGGGTGGCGCCCATGAAGGCGTAGCCGACCATGCCGATGCCGAGCGCCGGCGAAGCGGCCCCTGCCTCACTGTCTTCCTTGCCGGCCATATCAGCCATGCCGTTGCTCCTCGTCGGTTGCTCGGTTCGGACGGGCGGGGCGGATCTGTTAGATGAAGCCCGTCGGCAGGTACTCGTCGACGTTCTCCTTGGTGACGACGGCCGAGTACAGGGTGATCGACGCGGGGATCTCCAGCTCCGACAACCCGCCGACGCCCTTCTTCTGTCCGAGCGCTCGGGCCAGGTCGATGGCGGAGGCGGCCATGGTGGGCGGGTACAGGACGGTCGCCTTCAGCACGCCGTCGTCGGCCTTGATGGCGTCCATCGCCGACTTGGACCCCGCGCCGCCGACCATGAAGAACTCGTCACGGCCCGCCTGCGCGATCGCGCGCAGGGCACCGACGCCCTGGTCGTCGTCGTGGTTCCACAGCGCGTCGAACTGCTTCTGCGCCTGCAGCAGCTGGGCCATCTTGGCCTGGCCGGTCTCGACGGTGAACTCGGCGGCCTGCCGGGCCACCTTCCTGATGTTGGGGTAGTTCTTCAGAGCGTCGTCGAAGCCCTGGGTGCGCTGCCGGGTCAGCTCCAGGTTGTCGATGCCGGCGAGCTCGACGACCTTGGCGTCCGGCTTGTCCTTGAGCTGCTCGCCGATGTAGCGGCCGGCGTTGAGCCCCATGCCGTAGTTGTCGCCGCCGATCCAGCAGCGGTACGCCTGCGGGGAGGCGAAGATCCGGTCCAGGTTGATCACCGGGATGCCGGCCTTCATGGCCTGCAGGCCCACCTGGGTGAGGGCCTTGCCGTCGGCCGGCAGGATGACCAGGACGTCGACCTTCTTGTTGATCAGCGTCTGGATCTGCCCGATCTGGGCGGCGGTGTCGTTGGAGCCCTCGGTGATCTCCAGCGTCACCTCGGAGTACTTCGCGGCGCGGTCCTTGGCGTTCTGGTTGATGGCGTTGAGCCAGCCGTGGTCGGCCTGCGGGCCGGCGAAGCCGATCGTGACCGGCGTGCCGGGCTTGTCGTCGGCGGCCGGGGCCTTGGTGGCGGCCGTGCCCGCCTTCTTCGGCTCGTTGCTGGTGCAGGCGGTGAGGGCCGCTCCGGCGGAGACGGCGGCGGCGCCGAAGAGCAGTCCTCTGCGGCTGGTGACCGGGATTCGTGGCATGGCGGTGAAACCCTCCGGGATAGGGCGGTGCGGGGCGCGTGCGGGTTGTCGGGTGGAGCGGGGGCGACGGGCTGTGTCAGCCGTCGCCGTTGCGCACGGTGCTGCGCTGGACCAGGACGGCGGCCACGATGATCGCTCCCTTGGCGATCTGCTGGACGGCGCTCTCCAGGTTGTTGAGGGCGAAGATGTTCTGGATGGTGATGAACACCAGGACGCCCAGGACGGAGCCGACGATCGTGCCGCGGCCGCCGCTGAGCAGCGTGCCGCCGATGATCGCTGCGGCGATGGCGTCGAGTTCGTAGAGGTTTCCGTTGGTGTTCTGGCCCGAGCCGGACAGGATGATCAGCATGAAGGCCGCGATGCCGCAGCACAGCCCGGACAGCAGGTAGAGGTAGAGCCGCTGCCGGCGGACGTCGATGCCGGCGAGGCGGGCCGCCTCCGCGTTGCCGCCGACGGCCACGGTCCGGCGCCCGAACGTCGTCCGGTTCAGCACCAGCCAGCCGATGACGGTGACCCCGGCGAAGACCAGCACCAGCGGCGGGATGCCGAGGACGTAGCTGGCGGGAAGGCCGAGGTCGAGCACCGAGTTCACGGTGACGATCTGCGTCTTGCCGTCGGTGAGGTACAGGGCGAGCCCGCGTGCCGAGGCGAGCATGGCGAGGGTCGCGATGAACGGCACCATGCCGCCGTAGGCGATGAGCACCCCGTTGACCAGCCCGCAGCCGACGCCGACGACGACCGCGGTGAAGAGGATGCCCGCGAAGCCGTACTCCTGGGTGGCGAGGGTCGTCGCCCACACGGAGGAGAGCGCGACGATCGCGCCGACGGACAGGTCGATGCCCCCGCTGGTGATCACGAAGGTCATGCCGACGGTGACGACACCGATGACGGACGCCTGCGTGAGCACCAGTTGGAGGTTGGAGACGTCCAGGAAGGCGTCGGGCTGTGTGATGCCCCCGACCAGGACGAGGGCGGCGAGGACGCCGAGCAGGGACAGGTTGCGGACGTCGGCGTGGAGCCCCAGCGCCGGACGCCGGCCGCCGCCCTTCGTGACGGGGGACGCGTCCGCGGGCGGCGTCGGTGCCTGCGGGGCCTGGGAAGCGGGCTGTGTCATCAGCTCGGGCTCCCTTCCATGACGAGGTCGAGTACGCGGTGTTCGTCCAGCTCCGTCGCGGGCGCCGTGTGCACGACGCGTCCCTCACGGAGTACCAGCACCCGGTCCGCGAGCCCCAGGACTTCGGGGACCTCGCTGGAGACGAGGAGTACGGCGAGCCCGTCGTCGGCGAGCCGGCGGATCACCGCGTACAGCTCGGCGCGGGCGCCGACGTCGACGCCCCGGGTCGGCTCGTCGAGCAGCAGGACGCGGCAGCCGCGCAGCAGCCAGCGGGCCAGGACGGCCTTCTGCTGGTTGCCCCCGGACAGGGTGCGCACCCGGGCGTCGGGGTTGTCGGGCCGCAGCGACAGCGACCGGGTGGACTCCTGTGCGGCCCGTCGTTCCTCCCTGCGGTCGAGCCAGCCGGCCCGGGAGAAGCGGGCGAGCGTGGACACCGACACGTTGCGCGTGACGGACTCCAGCATCAGCAGTGCCTGCGCCTTGCGCTCCTCGGGCGCCAGTCCCAGACCGGCGCGGACGGCGGAGCGGACGCTGCCGGGTTTGAGGGGCCGGCCGTCGACGGTCACCCGGCCGGCGGTGGGCTTCCTGGCACCGTAGAGCGTCTCGAGGATCTCCGACCGTCCGGAGCCCACGAGTCCGGCGAGCCCGACGATCTCCCCCGGACGCACTTCCAGGTCCACGGCGGCGAACTCGCCGTCGCGGGCGAGCCCTTCGACCCGCAGGACGGGATCGCCGGAGCGCGGTCCCGCGGGACGCGGCGGAAAGACGTACTCGACGTCACGGCCCGTCATGAGGGCGACGATGTCGCGCGTGGGCATCGACTTGGCGGGGAGTCCGCCGGCGACCGCGCGGCCGTCCTTCAGGACGGTGACCCGGTCGCCGACGCGGCGGATCTCCTCCAGCCGGTGGGAGATGTAGACGACCGCGACGCCGTCTGCGGTCAGCTGCCCGACGATGCGCAGCAGGTTGTCGGTCTCCTCGGGGTCCAGCGCGGCGGACGGCTCGTCCATGACGATGAGGCGCACGTCGTGGGAGAGCGCCCGGGCCATCGAGACGATCTGCTGCTGGGCGGCCGAGAGGTCACCGACGCGGCGGGCGGGGTCGATCTCGGGGTGGCCGAGCCGGCGCAGCAGGACGGCCGCTTCACGGCGTGCGTCGCGTCCGCGCACGACGAAGCCGGCGGTGGTCGGTTCGTGGCCGAGGAAGACGTTCTCGGCCACGGACAGCCCCTCGACCAGGTCGAGTTCCTGGTAGATGGTCGCGATGCCGAGCCGCATGGCGGCGATCGGCGACTTCAGCGACACCGGTTCCCCGCGCCAGGTGATCTCCCCGCCGTCGGGCTGGTGGGCCCCGGCGAGCACCTTGATGAGGGTGGACTTCCCCGCGCCGTTCTGGCCGAGGAGGCAGTGCACCTCGCCGGCCTGGACGTCCAGGTCGACGCCGTCCAGGGCGCGGACGCCGGGGAAGGACTTGGTGATGCCGGACATGGTGAGCAGCGGCGCCGCTGTCGCGGGCGGCGGTGCCGGTGGTTGTGGTGCCATGACGATCCCCTCGGCGGGTGCGGGTGACACGTACGCGTGCGGAGCGTGCAGTGGAGCCGGTGGTGCCGTGGTGCCGGTGGAGCGCTTGGCCGGTGGGGGGATCAGGCCGGGGAGAACACGTGGTCGCTGATGAGCCGGGCCGCGCCGATCACGCCGGCGGTGGGGCCCAGTTCACCCAGGACGATGGGGAGGTTGCCGGTCGCCAGGGGCAGGGACTGGCGGTAGACCTGGCTGCGGATGCTGGCGAGCAGCGTGTGGCCGAGGCCGGTGACGCCGCCGCCGATCACGACCAGTGCGGGGTTGAAGAAGCTGACGAGCCCGGCGATGACCTGCCCGACGCGGTTGCCCCCCTCGCGGATGAGTTCGAGTGCCGCCGCGTCACCGACCGCGGCAGCCGCGGCGACGTCGACGGCGGACAGCTGACCGGCCGCCTCGAGCCGGGCCGCGAGGGCGGCGGACCGCCCTGACCTGGCCGCCTCCAGGGCGTCCTGGACGAGCGCGGCGCCGCTGAAGTGGGCCTCCAGGCAGCCCTTGTTGCCGCAGGCGCAGGCGCGTCCGTCGGCCTCGACCCTGATGTGGCCGATGTCGCCGGCGCTGCCCGTCACACCGCGGTGCACCTCTCCGCCGACGACGATGCCGCAGCCGATGCCGGTGCCGATCTTGACGCAGAGGAAGTCGCCCACGGAGCGCGCGACCCCGGCGTGCTGCTCCCCCATGGCCATCAGGTTCACGTCGTTGTCGACCATGACGGGGCAGCCCAGTTCCTGGCTGAGTGCCTCGCGGACCGGGAAGCCGTCCCAGCCGGGCATGATCGGCGGGGCGACGGGGACGCCCTCGGGGAACCGCACCGGCCCCGGTACCCCGATGCCCGCGCCGTCGAAGCCTTCGGCGAGGCCGGCGGCCTTGAGTTTGGCGGCCATTTCGAGGATCCGCTCGAAGACGGCGACCGGTCCCTCACGGACGTCCATCGGGTGGTTGAGGTGGCCGAGCACCTCCAGCTCGGCGTTGGTGACGGCGACGTCGACCGAGGTGGCGCCGATGTCGACGCCCAGGAAGCGCAGGCCCGGGGCGAGCCTGATGTTGTGCGAACGCCGCCCGCCGCGCGAGGCGGCCAGGCCGTCCGCGACGACCAGACCCGTCTCCAGCAGCCGGTCGACCTCGACGGCGAGCTTGGAACGGGACAGGTCGATCTGGTCCCCCATCTGGGCACGGGAGTTGGGACCGCCGTCACGGAGCAGCCGCAGGAGCCGCGCCTGATGCGCGTTGGCGGGTCGAGCTGTCATGCGTCTCATGTGCCCCTCACCTCCCCCGGCCGTCGGCATGGGGATACCGGACCGGCGTCGGCCGGTCCCGCTCCGTCAGGCTTTCGATGGGAAAGTAGCAGCGCCCGTCCAGTGGGGGAAGAAGTTGCGCAGGAATCAGCAAGGTCTTTTTCCGGTTCCAGGACAAAGTCCGGAAGAGGTCAACTCACCTGCGGGCAGGGGGCGTGGGCGCGCCCGGAACGGCACGCACGGAGACGACGTGGCGAACCGGGGGTGGGACGGGCCCGTCACGGCGGACGGTGCCCGCCGTCGGTCACACCGGCGAGAAGACGTGGTCGCTGATCAGGCGCGTGGCCCCGACCACGCCCGCGGTCGGGCCGAGTTCACTGAGGACGATCGGCAGGTTGCCAGTGGCCAGCGGCAGCGACTGGCCGTACACCTGACTGCGGATGCTCGCCAGGAGGGTGTGCCCCAGACCGGTGAGACCGCCGCCGATCACGACGAGTCCGGGGTTGAAGAAGCTCACCAGGCCGGCGATGACCTGGCCCGTGCGGTTGCCGCCCTGCCGGATGAGGTCGAGGGCGGCACCGTCCCCGGCCGCCGCGGCGGCCGCCACGTCGGCGGAGGTGAGCGTCCCGGCAGCGGCCAGCCGGTCGGCGAGCGCCGCCGATTCCCCGGCGGCCGCCGTGGCGGCCGCGTCCCGGGCCAGGGCGCTCCCGCCGAAGTAGGCTTCGAGACAGCCGCGGTTGCCGCAGGCGCAGGAGATGCCCCCCGGCACCACCTGGATGTGACCGATGTCCCCGGCGCTGCCGGTGACCCCGCGGTAGACCTGCCCGCCCACGACGATGCCGCAGCCGATGCCGGTCCCGATCTTGACGAAGAGGAAGTCCCGCACGGAGCGGGCGACCCCGGCGTGCTGCTCCCCCAGCGCCATGAGGTTCACGTCGTTGTCGACCAGGACGGGACAGCCGAGTTCCTGGCTCATGGCCTCCCGGACGGGGAACCCGTCCCAGCCGGGCATGATCGGTGGGGCGACCGGCACGCCGTCGGGGAACCGCACCGGCCCGGGCACTCCGATCCCCGCCCCGTCGAAGCTCTCCGCGGCGCCGGTGGCGCGCAGTTCGGCCGCCATCGCCAGCACCTGCTCGAACACGGCGACGGGCCCCTCGCGCACGTCGAACCGCGCGGCACGGTGGCCGAGCACCTCCAGCTCGGCGTTGGTGACGGCGACGTCGACCGAGGTGGCGCCGATGTCCACGCCCAGGAAGCGCAGCGAGGGCGCGAGGCGCACGTTGTGGGAGGGCCGTCCGCCGCGGGAGGCGGCGAGGCCGTCGGGGACCACGAGGCCCGTCTCCAGGAGGCGGTCGACCTCGACCGCCAGCTTGGACCGGGAGAGTTCCACCTGGTCGCCGAGCACGGCCCGCGACTGCGGGCCCGCGTCGCGCAACAGGCGCAGCACTCGCGCCTGGTGCCCGTTCGCCGGACGGGCCGTCATCCGTCTCACGTCGCGCCTCTCCCTCGCCGGTGATCCTCGGGTGCGTCTCGTCACCCTCCGGACGGGGCCACGACTGGACCGGACCGTACCACCGGGGTGGGCGGCCGGGAAGAAACCGCCGAAAGGCACCCGGAGGCCCCTTCTCCGGGCGGCACCGGGGGGCGCCGTTTGCGGGCGCCCGCCGCGTCCGGCAGGGTGCGGGGCGACGGCACGCGGCACGGCTGCCCGCGTCGGGAGGGGGAAGGGGTTCGTGATGACGTGGTCCCGGATGACCGTGGTCCGCGACGGCGTACGGCTGGAGTGCCGGGACCTGCCCGGTCCGGGGCCGTCGGCGGTCCTGCTGCACGGCCTGGCCGGCCATGCGGGCGAATGGGACGAAACGGCGGGGTGGCTGAGCCGCCGTCATCGCGTGGTCGCGGTGGACCAGCGGGGGCACGGCGCCTCCGAGCGGCGTCCCGGGGACGTCTCCCGCGCGGCCTACGTCGCCGACACCGCCGCCGTCATCGCGGAGTCGGGGACCGGGCCGGCGATCCTGGTGGGCCAGTCGCTCGGCGGCCACACCGCGATGCTGACCGCCGCGGCCCGTCCGGACCTGGTCCGGGCCCTGGTGCTGGTCGAGGCGGGTCCCGGCGGCCCGAACCCGGATGTTCCGGGGGACATCGGGGCGTGGCTGGACTCCTGGCCGGTGCCCTTCCCCTCGGTGGAGTCCGCCGCGGCCTTCCTCGGCGGTGGCCCGGTCGGCAGGGGCTGGGCGGAGGGCCTGGAACGGCGCGAGGACGGCTGGTGGCCGCGCTTCGACCGGGACGTGATGGTCGCGTCCCTGCGGGAGAACGCGGAGCGGGACTTCTGGTCGGAGTGGGAGGCACTGCGGTGCCCGACGCTGGTCGTCCTGGCCGAGAGGGGGATCATCGGGGCCGAGGAGGCCGAGGAGATGTGCCGTCGGCAGCCGCGGGCGGTGGCCGTCGGCGTTCCCGGGTCGGGCCACGACCTCCATCTGGAGCGCCCGGACGCGCTGCGCCAGGCGATGACCGCTTTCCTCGACGGGCTCGGATGACGCGGCCCGCCTGACGGGAGCGGGGCGGCCCGGTGCGTCACCCCCGTCTCCTCCGGCATCGGCGTCATGCCGCCGGCCAGCATGCTGCGGCAGCTGAGCGCCACCGGATCGCGCAGGCCGGTCACCGTGCTCCACCACGACCGCACACCGTGGACGCACCCACCGCGCTTCGAGGTGGAGGAGTGCGTCGGCGGCTCGGCGGCCGGCTGCACGTCTGGTACGAGGACCCGGCGGGGGCACCGCCCCACGCCCGCCAGGGGGCGCCCGACCTGTCGCAGGCGGCGGTGGCGCCCGGAACGCGCGCCTACCTGTGCGGACCGACCTCCTTCACCAGGGCACTGCGGCCCAGGCTGGTGCACGTCCCCGTGGGGCGCGTCACGCCGGGCCGGAATTACTTGATCGGACGATCCAGATTGGTTTAGCCTTCAACCATCGGCCCGGAACGCGCCATCACGACCGGGCCCGAGATCTGTATCAATCAATCAAGAAAGGCTCGCCATGGACCTGCACCTCAAGGACAAGACCGTCGTCGTCACCGGAGCCAGCCGGGGCATCGGGCTCGCCACCGTCCGCGCCTTCGCGGAGGAGGGCGCGCGCGTGGTCGCCGGCGCCCGCAGCCCGGGGGCGGGCCTGGCGGAGCTCGCCGGGTCGTACGACGTCGTGCCGGTGGCCGGGGACCTCGCGACCCAGGAAGGCGTCCAGCGACTGGTCGCGACCGCGGTGGAGCGGTTCGGCGGGATCGACGTCCTGGTCAACAACGTCGGCGCCGTCCAGCCGCGGCTCGGGGGCTTCCTGTCGGTCACCGACGAGGACTGGCTGGCGACCATGAACCTCAACCTCATGAGCGCGGTGCGGGCCTGCCGCGCCGCGCTGCCCGGACTGCTGGAATCCCGCGGGGCCGTCGTCACGGTCAGCTCGGTGAACGCCTTCCTGCCCGACCCCGGCGTGATCGACTACACCGCGTCCAAGGCGGCCCTGACCAACTTCTCCAAGGCGCTGTCCAAGGAGGTCGGCCCGCTCGGGGTCCGGGTCAACTCGATCGCCCCAGGGCCGGTGTCCACCGACATCTGGACCGGCGAGAACGGGATGGCCGACCAGGTGGCCCAGGCCATGGGCAAGGACCTCGACAGCGCGGTCGCGGAGCTCCTCGCGGGCCTCGGCGGTCTCGCCACGGGACGTCTCACCACGCCGGAGGAGGTGGCGGACCTCGTCCTCATGCTCGCCAGCGACCGCACCGGGAACGTCACCGGAGCGGACTTCACCATCGACGGCGGCCTGATCAAGACCCTCTGAGACCCGCGCCGTTGGACAGTCCGCGGACAGCCCGGCGAGCGGGTCCACGACTCCCCTATGCTCGCCTACGATCCGACAACCTTCCCAACAGTTGATCCTTGAATCACCTCAGGAGATCGCCATGCCCGAGACACCCGGATCCGGGACCTCGGCCCCACGCGAGGTCGCCGAGGCGATGTACGACGCGATGCTGCGCTCCGACCGCGACACGCTGACGGCCATCGCCTCCCCCGAGATCCGGATCCGGGTGACCGAGGCCCTTCCCCACAGCGGCACGTATTCCGGACCGGCCGGTTTCGCCGCGTTCTTCAGGAAGACCTTCGACCTGATCGAGAGCCGCATCGAGATCGAGCGGCTCTTCGAGGCCGGCGGCCAGGTCGTCGCCGTGGGGCGGACCCAGGGCACCGGACGCGACACCGGCCAGGCCTTCGACTCCGCGGTCGTGCACGTCTTCACCGTCGAGGAGGGCAGGATCGTCGGGTTCGACGCCTACGTCGAGGGCCGGCCCGTGACCGCGGCGGTCAAGCGCGACGGGGCTCCGGCCTGAGGAGCGATCCAGCGGTCGCCGCGAGGCCGACGGGCCGGGCCCGACGGGCCCGGCCCCCCTGCTCCGGTGCTCAGGCCGAGGCCTGCCGCGGACCCCGCTCGTAGGCCTGGCGAGCCGTCCGCAGCAGGGTGCGCCAGGAGGTCACGGTGGGGCGGCGGCGCAGCAGGGCGCGGCGCTCACGCTCCGTCATACCGCCCCAGATCCCGAACTCGGTACGGTTGTCGAGGGCGTCGGCCAGGCATTCGGTGCGCACGGGGCATCCGCCGCACACGGCCTTGACGCGCTTTTGGGCGGCGCCCTGGACGAACAGCACGTCCGGGTCCTCCATCCGGCACATGGCCTGCGCTCCCCAGTTCTCCACCCAGACGTCGGACTCGCCCGCGATGCCCGTCGGCCCCGGCTCCCCCAACACGTCAAGCTTCATCGGCGTCTCTCTCCCGCTCCGCCGCCCCGTCGCGCCTTCGCGCGGGGCTTCTCCTCTCGTCCCCGTGCCCTCAGTACGGAGCGGGTGCGGAAACCGTTCAGCGGTCAGGCGGACGAGTCGGCGCGGGCGACGGCGATGTCGGCGAACTCCTCGATGAGCGGGTCGTGCCGGGTGCCGTCCCAGGCGAGGAACACGCGGTTGGGACCGATGTCCTCGATCGCGACGTGGGCGATGTCGGCGCGGGTGTAGTACGTCGCGGTGGAGAGCGGCAGCACGACGACGCCGCGGCCCGCCGCCACGCTCTCCAGCTTCTCCTCGACGGAACGGAAGCCCGGGACGGCCGGCCGCGGCTGCGGGTCGGCGAGCTCGCGCGCGATGTCCCGCCACTCGGGGACGGCGGCGGGATCCTGGAGGAGGTGCTCGCCGGCGAGGTCCGCGATGCGCAGGGCGGGCTTGCCCGCGTAGGGGTGGTCCGCGGGCAGGACGGCGACGCGGGGTTCGGCGAGGAGGCTGCGGGTCGCCAGGCCGCGGGTGTCGACGGGCATCCTGACGTAGCCGATGTCGACGCGTCCGTCGAGGATCACTTCCGTCTGGTCGTCCCAGTTCGTCCTGACGACGTCGACCGACAGGTCCGGGTGCCGGCGGGAGAGTTCCCGCACGGCACTCGTGACGATCAGTCCGGGCATGAAGCCCACGGTGAAGGAGGCGAGGCCGCGGGCCGCCCGGACGGCGCGCCGGCGGGTGGCGTCGGCGGCCGCCAGGAGCGGTCCGGCGTCGGCGAGGAGTTGCGTGCCGGCCGGGGTGAGCTCGGTGCTGCGGCGGTCACGGGAGAACAACAGCACCTTGAGTTCGTTCTCCAGCGCCCTGATCTGCCGCGACAGCACGGGCTGCGCGATGTGCAGGCGCTGTGCCGCCCTCCCGAAGTGCAGTTCCTCGGCCACCGCGACGAAGTAGCGCAGCTTGCGCAGATCCAGATCCACGGGCCCCTCCTCGCCTGCTCACCGGGACGGACACCTCCGAGCGTATCCGCCCGGCCCGCACTCCTCAGCGGAGAGGCTCAGGGGCGGGCGAGGTCTGCCGCGAAGTCGAGCCGGGAGGGACGCCAGCCCAGCTCCCGGCGGGCCCGGGCGCCGGTGAGCCGCTGGTCCAGGGCGAAGGCCTCCGCGATGGGGCCCATCCGCCCCTCGGCCTCAGCCGCGGTCAGGTGCCGGACCGACCCGGGATGGCCGATCGCCCGGCCCACCGCGTGGGCGATCTCCGCCTGGGTCGGGTGGAGGTCGCTGACCCCGGCGTACACCGAGCCGGGCGCGGCGTTCAGGGCCAGCGCGTAGAGCTCGGCGACGTCGTCGACGTGCACGGTCGACCAGTGGTTGGCGCCGTCGCTCACGCAGGGCACGGAGCCGGTCTCCCGGCCCGGAGCCGCATAGAAGGCCTCGACCAGTCCGCCGTTGCGGCCGTGGACCAGGCCTGGCATGACCACGACCGGCCGTTCGCCGGTCGCGGCCCGGGCCAGCACGCGCTTCTCGTTCTCCAGCCGCCAGGCGGTGAGGCGCGGCGGGGACAGCGGGGCGTCCTCGTCGGCCACGCCGTCGGTGTCGCCGTAGACCCACGCCCCGCCGGTGTGCACGTAGGGCCGCGGCCCGGCGCCGTCCTGCAGTGCCTCGGCCGCCGCCCGGTCGACCTCGGCGGTGTCGGGACCGTAGTGCTGGCCCAGGTGGATGACCCCGTCGGCGGCGCGCGCGGCGGCCCGCAGCACGTCCGTATCGGTCAGCTCCCCCCGCACGGGGGCGGCCCCGAGGTCGCCGACGACCCGGGCCGAGTCCTCGGTGCGCGCCAGCGCGACGACCTGGATCCCGCGGCGCACCAGGGCCTCGATGGTGGCCCGTCCGATGTAGCCGGAGCCTCCGGTGAGGAAGACCTTCATGACGCTCGCCTCTCTCGTGGTGTCCTGTGACACCTCCGAGTCTTCTGGCGGGGCGGGCACCGCGTCCAAGACCTGTTCCCCGCCCTGTGATACCCGCCGGGCATCAGCGCACGGCGGCGTCGATGAGCTCCTGCAGGCGCAGTCCCCGTCGCGCGTCGAGCTCGCCCGCACGGCCGGAGCGCACGGCGGCGGCGAACTCGGCGCGCAGCACCGGCCAGTCCTCCTCGTGGTCGATGGCGGAGGTGTCGTAGACGAGCTCCCCACCGGGGCCCAGGAGTTCGATCCGGGTACGCGGCTTCGGCAGCCGGACGCTACCCGAGGGGGAGGACTGGCTGACCGCCCGCGGCGGGCACCGCGTCCAGGACCTGTTCCCCGCCCTGCGATACCCGCCGGGCATCAGCGCACGGCGGCGTCGATGAGCTCCTGCAGGCGCAGTCCCCGTCGCGCGTCGAGCTCGCCCGCACGGCCGGAGCGCACGGCGGCGGCGAACTCGGCGCGCAGCACCGGCCAGCCCTCCTCGTGGTCGATGGCGGAGGTGTCGTAGACGAGCTCCCCACCGGGGCCCAGGAGTTCGATCCGGGTACGCGGCTTCGGCAGCCGGACGCTACCGGAGAGCGAGGCCTGGCTGACCGCCCCGTTCTCGTGCTCGCAGGTGACCTCGACCCATCGCCGGGGGTCGCCGGTGGCGCGGATCGAGGTGATCGGGCCGACGGCCGCGTCGAGGAGGTCGATCAGGTGCGGACCGAGGTCGAGCAGGGCGCCCTGTTCCAGGCGCCAGCCGGTGGCGAACTCCCCGCCGAGGAAGGCCCCGTGCAGGTAGCAGGACCGGGCACCGGTGACCTCGGCCTCCCGTGCACGCCGCAGGAAGGCGCGGGTCTCGGCCTGGTAGCGCTTGGTCAGCACCATCTGGGAGACGACACCGGCCTCGGCGACGGCTTCGGCGACCGCGCGTGCGGAGGCGAGGTCGGGGCCGAGCGGCTTCTCCAGCAGCAGGGCCTTGCCGGCCTTGGCGGCCCGTACGGCCAATTCGGCCTGGACGGCGGGCGGCACGGCGAAGGCCACGGCCTCGCAGCGGTCGAAGAGTTCCTCGGGGCTGCCGGCCGTCGCCGCGCCGTAGGTGGCGGCGATCTCGCGGGCGGCCTCGGTCCGGCGGGCCCAGACGGCGGTGAGCCGGGTCTCGGGTCCGGCGGCCAGGATCCGCGCGTGCATGGCGCGGGCCCAGGGGCCGGCGCCGATCAGCCCGACCTCGACGGGGGCAGGGGTGTTCACGGTGGTGCTCCAGGGTCAGTTGGGCGCCGCGGCGGTCAGGCGTTCGTTGGCCTGGTCCGGGGCGTAGAGGTGCTCGACCACCATGGCGGTGGCGCCGGCGAGGGCGGCGCGGTCACCGAGCCGGGAGGTCACGACCTGCAGGTTGCGGGTGGCCCGGGGCAGCGCGCGCTGGTAGAGCAGTTCGCGCACCCCGGTGACGAAGTGGGTCTCGGCGAGGTCCCCGGCGATCATCAGGACCCCGGGGTTGAGCAGGGTGACGACCGTGACCAGCACCTCGCCGCAGCGCCGGCCGGCCTCGCGGGCCAGACGCACCGCGTCGGGGTGGCCGGCGTCGAGGTGCCCGCGTACCTGCGCGGCGGAGCCGGCCGGCACGCCGAGGGCGCTGAGCTGCCCGGCCAGCGCGCGGCCGCTGGCGACGGCGGCGAGGCAGCCGTGGGAGCCGCACATGCACAGGGCGTCGGACGCGTCGTGCAGGCGGATGTGCCCGAGGTCGCCCGCGCCGCCGTCGATCCCGCGGAAGGCGCTGCCGTCGATGACGACGCCCGCGCCGATGCCGGTGGACACCTTGACCAGGACGAAGGCCGAGCAGTCGCGCCAGGAGCCGCGCTGCTCACCCAGGGCCATGAGGTTGGCGTCGTTGTCGACGAGGACCGGTACCGAGGCGGGCAGGCCGGCGTGGTGGGCGAGCGCCTCCTGCATCCGGGCCGGGACGGGGTAGCCGTCCCAGCCGGGCATGATCGGCGGCCGGACCACCACGCCGGTGGTCCAGTCGACGGGGCCGGGCACCGACAGGCCGACGCCGCACACCGTGGCCGCCGGGACGCCGGCGGCCACGAGGAGCTTGGCGAACCACCGGCCCAGTTCGTCCAGCACCCGCTCCGGGCCCTGGTCGAGCAGCAACTCCCCGGTGTGCTCGGCGAGCACCCGGCCGGACAGGTCCAGCACCGCGGCGCGGGCGCTGGTGGTGTCCAGGTCGGCGGCGAGCACCGCGGCGTGCCCGGAGTCGAACTGCAGGTGGGTGGAGGGGCGTCCGCCGGTGGACTGCCCGCCGGGTACGGTGCGCAGCCAGCCCGCGGCGAAGAGCTGGTCCAGCCGCTGGCCGACGGTGGAGCGGGACAGGCCCGTCACGCGCTGGAGTTCCCCACGGGTGGTCGCCTGCCCGGTCCTGATCAGTTCCAGCAGGTGTCCGGCGGTGCTCCAGGGCGTAGCCATCCGTCCTCGCTCCCCCTCGTGTCGGGCCATGGTGCTCAGCTCTTGTCCGCGCCGCTGGTCAGGCCCTCGGTGAGGAGCCGTTCGGCCGCGTAGAAAAGGAGTACCACGGGAAGCGTCAGCACGACGGAGCCTGCCATGAGGACGGTCTTCGGTACCTCGATGCCGTTGGCGAGTTGCTGCAGGCCCAGGGAGACCGTCCACTTGCCGGGTTCGGCGGCGAGGAACAGCAACGCGAAGAGGAACTCGTTCCAGGCGATCATGAAGACGTACAGCCCGGTGGCCATCAACGACGGGGCGGCCAGCGGCAGGACGACCTTGCGCACGGTCTGCAGCCGCGAGGCGCCGTCGAGGGCGGCGGCCTCCTCGATGCTCTCCGGGATGGTGATGAAGTAGTTCTTCAGCATGTAGATGGACACCGGGACGGTCTGCGCGATGTAGACGATCGCGAGGCCGAACAGGCTGCCCTGCAGGCCGATCCGGGCGAAGATGACGAACAGCGGCACCGCGAGCAGCGTCGCCGGGAAGAGGTAGACGGCCAGGAACAGCGCGCTCACCTGCCGGCCGCCGAAGAACTTCAGCCGGGTGATGGCGTAGGCGCCCGGGACCGACACCAGCAGGGTCAGCAGCATGGTGCCGAGCGCCACCAGGGCGGAGTTGCCGAGCATCCGCAGGAAGCCCTGGCCGCCGTCGTCGACCGACTTGAGGACGGTGCGGTAGGTGTCGAGCGTGAACTCGGAGGTGCCGACCCAGAGCTTGCCCGGATCGAGCAGCAGCTGGTCGATCGGCTTCACCGAGAGCAGCAGCATGTAGTAGAAGGGGAAGATCGTGATGACCGCGAGTCCGGCGATCACCACCCAGCGCAGGACGGCGAAGGTGCGGTCCTCGATCTGTGCGCGACTGGCCATCACGCCTCCTCCTGAACCTTCTTGGCGAAGAACTTGAAGTAGATGCCGAGCAGCACGGCGAGGATCGCGGCGAGGACGAGGGCCTGGGCCGCGGCGGCGCCCACGTCGTAGCGGGCGGTGAGGAAGTCGTAGACGCGCACGGCGACCACGTCGGTGCCCGAGCCGCCGCCCGTCAGCAGGTAGATGTCGTCGAACTTGTTGAAGGTGAGGATGAAGCGCAGCACCGACAGCAGGGCGATGACCGGCATCAGCTGGGGCAGGAGGATGTGGCGGAACCGCTGCGTGATGGTGGCACCGTCGACGACGGCGGCCTCCTCCAGCCCCTCCGGGACCGCCTGCAGACGGGCCATCAGGAACAGGAACGCGAAGGGGAAGTAGCGCCAGGTCTCGAAGGCGATCACGGTGAGCAGGGCCAGCGGCACGTGGACGTGCCACCCGAGGAGCGAGATCTCCTGGGACCTGGTGGACAGGAAGGCGACCGGCTCGTCCCAGCCGAACACCTTGGTGCCGACCTCGTTCACGATGCCGAACTGCGGGCTGAGGGCGATCTCCCAGACGAAGGTCACGGCGACCACGGGCGCCACGTACGGCAGCAGCATGGTGCCGCGGAGCAGGGCCCGGCCGCGGAAGGGACGGCGCAGCGCGAGCGCCGCGATCAGGCCGAGGACGATGGAGCCGGCGGTGGCACCGACCGTGTAGACCAGGGTGGTCCACAGGGAGGTCCAGAAGCCGGGCGAGGTGAAGACCTGGCTGAAGTTGCCCCAGGTCCAGTTGGACAGGAAGCCCATGCCCTGGATGTCGACCAGCCGGGCGTGCTGGAAGGCCAGCAGGACGGTCCAGGCGATCGGCAGGACCACGACGACCAGGACCACCAGGAGGGTGGGCGAGACGAAGGCGAGTCCGGCGCGGTTCTCCCGCTGGGCCAGGGTCAGCGGGCGCTGGGACTTGGTGTTCGCGGTGTCCGCCTCCGGCGTTCTCCGCTGCTGTGTGCTCTGTGCGGTGCTCATCACTGCTTCCTTGAAGGACGAGGCCGGGGGCGGCTCACTGGAGGGACTTCTGCAGGGACGCGACTTCCTCGTCGGCCTCCTCGGCCGCCTCCTGGGGGGAGGTCTGGCCGGTGGTCATGTCACCCACCGCCTTGGGGATGGGCAGTTCGCCGATGGTGGCGCCCACGAGTGCGCCCTGGCCCTGGGTAATGCCCCAGCGCTTCATGTTGCCGACGCCGGCAGCGAGTTCGTCGAGCAGCTGCGGGGAGAAGACCTCTTCCATGGACTTCTTGGTGTCCACGCCCATGTCGCTGGCCCGCCAGGCCTTGAGGTACTTCTGCGGATCATCGGCGGTTCCGGCCCGGACCGGGATCTTGCCCTCGGGGGCCATGCCGAACCAGCCCTGGTAGCCGTCGCCCATCATGAACTCGATGAACTTCTCCGAGGCGGCGGTCTCGGCGGTCTTGGTCACGACCCACGAGGAGACCTCGCCGAACTGGGCGGGCTTGGTGGAGTCGGGTCCGCTCAGCGCGGTGACGATCCCGCTGTTGTCGGAGAGGTACTGCGGGTCCTTCTTGCACTGGGCGCAGCTGGGCAGGGCGTCGTTGCGCAGTCCGGCCAGCTCGTCGAGGAGGAAGGTGGACCAGACGATCATGGAGGAGCGCCCGGCGAAGTAGGTGGCCCGGGTGGTGTCCACGGTCTGGGTGCCCGGGGCGCCGTAGTCGCCGGCGAGCTTGTTGTAGGCGTCGAAGGCGCGGTCGCACTGGGGGCTGTCGAGGGTGACGTCGCCCTTGGTGTCGGCGAGTTCGCAGCCGTTGGCGAGGGCGAGGTCCTCGAAGCTCTGCTGGGTGAAGACGTCACCGGGGTCGGTGGAGAGCGAGATGCCGCTCGTGCCGCCGCTGTGGAGCTCGCGCGCGGCCTTGAGCATCGCGTCGTAGCTGTCGGGGGCGGCGAGCCCGGCCTTGGCGAAGAGGTCCTTGCGGTAGACGAGGATCTGCATCCAGGCGTCGCTGGGCACGCCGAGGCGGGTGGCCCCGTCGCCGGTCAGCTTCAGGGCGTTGCTGTTGAACGTCCCCGCCCCCAGGTCGTCGACGATCTTCTTCGTGGCGTCGGTGTTCAGCAGGCCGTTGCTGTACATCTGCCAGACCGGCGCGAGGGGTATGCCGCCGATGACGTCGGGGAGGGTGCCCGCGGCGGCGGCCGACATGATCAGCTGCGGCAGCTGTCCCTCGTCGACCCCGACCAGGTTCACCTTGACCCCGGACTCCTTCTCGAAGGCGGCGATGGTCTTCTTCGTCGCCTCCACGCGGTCGGTGAGGTTCTCCAGGCTCCAGACGGTGATCTTGTTGTCGGGTTTCCCGTTGTCCTGCGCCGCGCAGCCGGACATCACCCCGATTCCCACTACGGCGGCCAAGCCGCTCGCCAGCGCCCTCGACCGTCGGGACCACATGCGCATCAACCGTCCTCATCGTCAGCCTTGCGTTACGTACGCGTTGCATCAGAGCACCACTTTTGCTTGTTGACAAGACTTAAGTCTCGGATATCTTCGACGTAAGTCAGCCGTCGATGGCTGAACGGACCGCATAACCGATCTTTCCGGAGTCCCCTGTGGAACGCGTAGTCCAGTTCACCGGCCCCCGTCAGGTGGAGGTCGCCCCGAGCGAGTCAGTCCCCCTGCCCCCTGGCCATCTGCGCGTACGAACCCGCTACTCCGGCATCTCGGCGGGCACCGAGCTCACCGCGTACCGCGGCACCAACCCGTACCTGACCCGCACCTGGGACCCGGAGGCGCGCCTGTTCCGCGAGGGCGCGGCGGGCATCGAGTACCCCGTCGCCGGCTGGGGGTACTCCGAGGTCGGCGAGGTGACGGAAGTCTCACCCGAGCTCACGGACGTCCCCGGCATGCCCGCCGTGGGCGACCTCGTCTGGGGCATCTGGGGCCACCGCAGCGAGGGCGTCGTGCCCGCCGAGCGCATGGTCGGGCACGTGCTCCCGGCCGGCCTGGAGCCGCTGGCCGGTGCCTTCGCCCGCGTCGGGGCGATCGCCTACAACGCGGTCCTCGGCGCCGACGTCCACCTCGGTGAGGACGTCGCCGTCTTCGGCCAGGGCGTCATCGGGCTGCTCACCACCCGGCTCGCCCAGCTGAACGGCGCCCGCGTCACCGCGGTCGACGCGCTCGACGTCCGCCTCGCCAAGGCCGCGGAGTACGGCGCGACGACCACCCTCAACGCCCGCACGGACGCGGTCGCCGAGCGGATCCGCGCCGCCACCGACGGCCGCGGCGCCGACGTCGCCATCGAGATCAGCGGCGCCTACCCGGCCCTGCACGACGCCCTGCGCTCGGTCGCGGTCGGCGGGCGCGTCGTGGCCTCCGGCTTCTACCAGGGCGACGGAGTGGGCCTGCGGCTCGGCGACGAGTTCCACCACAACCGCGTGCAGCTGATCTGCTCCCAGATCGGCGGGGTCCCGCCGCAGCTCAGCGGGCGCTGGAGCGTCGAACGCCTCCAGCAGACCTTCCTGCGGCTGGTCGCCGAGGGCCGCGTCGACGTGAAGTCCCTCGTCAGCCATGTCGTCCCGGTCGCCGAGGCGGCCGAAGCCTACGTCCTGCTGGATGAGCGTCCCGCCGACGCGCTCCAGGTCGTCCTGGAGTTCTGAGAGGCCCTTCGATCATGTTCAAGACCGCTTGCCAGGAACAGCTGCTGCCCGGTGACACCCTCCAGCAGAAGTGGGAGTTCGCCCAGGAAGCCGGCTACGACGCCATCGAACTGCGCGGCAAGGGCGACCTCCACTTCCGCGACCGGCTCCCCGAATTGCGCAGGGCCCAGGCCGACGGGGTCGTCATGCCGACCGTCTGCGTCGACATGCTGCACTTCTTCGGCGCCTTCGACCCCGACCTGCGCCGTGACGCCGTCGCCCAGATGAAGTCGCAGCTCAGCGTCATCGCCGAACTCGGCGGCCGCGGCGCCCAGACCCCCGCCTCGTACGGCATGTTCTCCCGCAGGTTGCCGCCCTTCGAACCGCCGCGCAGCGAGGAGGAGGACCGCGAGGTGCTCCTGAAGGGTCTGACGGAACTGGGCGAGCACGCCCGTGCCGAGGGTGTCACGCTCTTCCTGGAGCCCCTCAACCGCTACGAGGACCACATGGTCAACCGGCTGGAGCAGGCCGCCGACCTGATCCGCACCGTGGGTCTGGACTCGGTGCGCATCGGGATCGACAGCTACCACATGAACATCGAGGAGACCGATCCTGCTGCGGCGATCCTGGCCGTGGCACCGCTGATCGGCCACGCCCAGGTCAGCGACTCCAACCGCTTCCAGCCCGGCGCCGGCCACCTGGACTGGCCGGCCTGGCTCGGGGCGCTGGACGCCGCCGGGTACGACGGCTACCTGGCCGCGGAGTGCCGTCTGACCGGTGACCCCGTCGACGCCGTGCGCTCCGTCCCCGCGTTCCTGCACCGGGCCGCCGGATGACGGCCGTCCTCGAACCGGCCCTGCGCTCCCCAGACCGCGAAGGGGACCAGGACACCGCGCTCCGCCGGGCCGCCGCCCGCGTCCTGCTGTCCAACTGGACGGGCGCGGCGACCGTCCCCTCGCGCACCCTCTACCCGCACCAGTGGAGCTGGGACTCCGCCTTCATCGCCATCGGGCTGGCCCGGCTCGCCCCGCGCAGGGCCCAGCGCGAACTGGAGACCCTGCTGGGGGCGCAGTGGCGCGACGGCCGTGTCCCGCACATCGTCTTCAACCCCTCGGTGCCCCTGGACGCGTACTTCCCGAGCCCCGACTTCTGGCGCAGCTCGGGCGCGGGTGCCGCCTCGGGCGCGCCGGCGGACATCGAGACCTCCGGCATCGTCCAGCCCCCGGTGCACGCCCTCGCCGCCTGGCAGGTCCACCTCGCGGACCCGGCCGAGTCCCGGCGCCGCGGTTTCCTGCGCCGGATGTACCCCCGGCTCGCCGCCTGGCACCGCTACCTCGCCGCCTCGCGCGACCTGGGCGGCGGCGGGCTGGCGGCCGTGGTGCACCCCTGGGAGCCCGGCCTGGACAACAGCCCGGTCTGGGACGCGGCGCTCGCCCGGGTCGAACCGGCCCCGCCGGAGTCCTTCCGCAGGGCGGACCTCGACCACAGCGCGCCCGCCGACCGCCCCACCGACCTCGACTACGGCCGCTACGTCCGGCTCGCCGCCGACTACCGCGACCACGGCTACGACGACGCGCGCACCCCGCACGCCTTCGCCCTCGAGGACCCCTGCTTCAACGCCCTGTTCATCGCCTCCGAGCACGCCCTCGCCGAGATCGCCGCGGCCGCCGGCGCGGACCCCGGACCGCACCGCCGGAAGGCGGCCGAGGCCACGGCCGCGCTGGTCGACCGGCTGTGGGACCCCACCGCGGGCATCTTCCTCGCCCGTGACCTGACGACCGGCGGGGCCGCCGGCGGCCACAGCGTCGCGGGACTCGTACCGCTGATCGTGCCGGGCCTCCCCGACACCGTCGTACGGTCGCTGATCGCGACGGCGCACGGCGAGCGCTTCCGGCTCGGCCGTGTGCACCTGGTGCCGAGCTACGACCTCACCGCCCCCGAGTACGACGGCAACCGCTACTGGCGGGGCCCCAGTTGGTTCAACACCGCCTGGCTGGTCCACCGCGGCCTGCGGCAGCACGGCGCGACCGAGGCGGCGGGCGCCCTGCGCGACCAGGCGCTCGACGACGCCCGCCGCACCGGCTTCGCCGAGTACGTCGAACCGCACAGCGGCCAGGGCCGCGGCATCCGCCGCTTCAGCTGGACCGCGGCGCTGGCCCTGGACCTGCTGCACCGGACACCGCAAGGAGAGCCCGCCCGATGACCGTCGAACGTCTGCTGGTCCACCGCGGCACCTTCGCCTCCACCAGCCGCTCCGGCGACATCACCGGACGCCGTGGCGACACCCCGGACGGCCTCTTCCTCCGCGACGCCCGGCACCTGAGCCGCTGGCGGCTCACCGCGGACGGCGTCGCGCCGTCCCTGCTGACCTCCTCCGACGACGGCTTCGTGCTCACCCCTGAGGGCGGCCGCGACGAACCGCCCGCGTACGCGCTCTTCCGCCGCCAGGCCGTCGTGGCGGGTGCGCTCACCGAGCGCGTCCGCGTGGTCAGCAACCGCGCGGAGCCGGCGACGGTGGAGATCGCGCTGGAGGTGGACGCGGACTTCGCCGACCAGTTCGAGCTGCGGGGCGACCACCGGCACTACGACAAGGCCGACGGGCGGCGCACCGTCGAGGACCGGCCGGACGGCGTCACCTTCCGCTACCGGCGCGGCGAGGACTGGGACGCGCGGACCACCGTCACCGCCTCCCCCGCCCCCGCGGAGGTCCGCCCGCTGGCGCCGGAGGGCACCGCGCGCCTGCTCACCTGGCGGCTGTCCCTGCCCGGACACGGTGCGGCCGAGCTCGCCCTGAGCGTCCGGGCGGTGCCCCACGGCGCCGCGGAACCGGCCGCTCCCCCGGACCCGCTGGCGGTCCGCAACCGGCATGCCGCCGAGGAGGACGGCTTCGTCCAGGCGCGGCCGCGGCCGCGTTCGCTCACCAACTGGGACGAGCTCGCCCGGGCCTGCGCGGCGGGCCTGGCCGACCTGGCCCGGCTCCGCGTACCGGCGACGGGCCCGGCCGGCGAGCCGCTGCTGGTGCCCGCGGCCGGCATCCCCTGGTTCCTCACCCTCTTCGGCCGCGATTCGCTGCTGACCTCGCTGTTCGCGCTGCCGTACCGGCCGGAACTGGCCGCCGACACCCTCCTCGCGCTGGCGGCCACCCAGGGCACCCGGTACGACGCGGCCCGCCTCGAGCAGCCGGGCCGGATCGTGCACGAGGTCCGGCACGGTGAACTCGCCCACTTCCGGCAGGTGCCGTACGGCCGCTACTACGGCAGTGCCGACGCCACGCCGCTGTTCCTGGTGCTGCTGGAGGCCCACAGCGCGGCGACCGGCGATCCGCGGCTCGCACGGCGCCTGGAGCCGCACGCCCGTGCCGCGGTGGAGTGGATGTTCCGCGACGGCGGGCTGGGCGGGAGCGGCTACCTCCGCTACACCTCCGACGCCGCGCGCGGAGGGCTCGCGCACCAGAACTGGAAGGACTCCGAAGGAGCCATCTGCTTCGCCGACGGCCGCCGGCCCGAGGGCGCGCTCGCCGTCGCCGAGGTCCAGGGCTACGCCTACGACGCCCTGGTCCGCACCGCGCGCCTGGCCCGGACCGTGTGGGGCGACGCCGAGGAGGCGGCACGGCTCGAGAAGGCCGCGGCGGACCTGCGGGAACGGTTCCGCCGGGACTTCTGGATGAGCGGCCCGGACTTCCCCGCCCTCGCCCTGGACGGCGAGGACCGGCAGGTCGACGCCCTCGCCTCGGACGCCGGGCACCTGCTGTGGTCCGGCATCCTCGACCCGGCCGACGCCCGGACGGTGGGACGGCGCCTGCTGCAGCCCGACTTCTTCTCCGGCTGGGGGGTGCGCACCCTGGCGTCGGGCCAGGCCCCCTACCACCCGCTGTCGTACCACCGCGGCAGCATCTGGCCGCACGACAACGCGGTCGTCGTGCTGGGGCTGGCGCGCAGCGGTCTGGCGGAGGAGGCCTCGGAGATCGCCCACGGGCTGGTCCAGGCGGCCGCCGCGCACGACTGGCGGCTGCCGGAGGTGATGGCCGGGTACGGACGGGACGAGCACCCGGTCCCCGTGCCGTATCCGCACTCCTGCTCGCCACAGGCCTGGGCCGCGGCCACGCCCCTGGCACTGCTCACCGCGCTCAACGGCGGCCCCGAGGCGCTGCGCTGAGACCGGCCGGCACAGCCCGGGCCCCGGGTCCCCCGCCGTCACGGCGGGGGACCCGGGGCCTTCACGGCGCCGCGGAGCCGGCCCGGCTCACGAGGTGAAGTCGGTGGACAGGGCGAGGTCCCGCCACGTCCCGATCTCACGGGCCACTGCGGCGAGCTTGTCCTCCACGTCGCCGAGGCTGGCCTTGCCCAGCGGGATCCGGGCCGGCATCTCCTCCGCCCGGGCGACGGTGATGATGGCGGCCGCCGCCTTCACCGGGTCGCCGTCCTGGGCGTGGTTGCTGTCGTCGGCCCAGGCGCGCATGCCTCCCGCGCTGTCCTGGTAGTCCTCGATGACCCGCTCGGTGCGGTGCAGCGAGGAGGAGTCCAGGAAGTCCGTCCGGAACGGGCCGGGCTCGATGGCGGTCGCCTGGATGCCGAGCGGCGCGAGCTCCAGCCGCAGGGCCTCGGTCACGGCCTCGACGGAGAACTTGGTCGCGCAGTACAGGCCCCAGCCCGCCCAGCCGACGAAGCCGCCGACGGAGCTGAGGTTGACGATCCGTCCGGAACGCCGGGCCCGCATGACGGGCAGGACGGCACGGGTCACGGTCAGCAGTCCGAAGACGTTGGTGTCGAACACCGCGCGCGCCTCGGCGTCGCTGGTCTCCTCCACCGCGCCGAGCAGGCCCCTGCCCGCGTTGTTGACGAGGACGTCGATGGTGCCGAAGCGCTCGACCGCCGCCTGCACGGCGGCCCGGGCCTGCTCCTCGTCGTTCACGTCGAGCGGTACGGCCAGCAGCCGGTCCGCGTGGGCCGCGAGGGCCTCCTCCACGGCACGGGGGGTACGGGCGGTGGCCACGACGTTGTCGCCCCGCTCGAGAGCCTGCCGGGCGATTTCCAGGCCGAACCCGCGGGATGCGCCGGTGATGAACCACGTCGTCATGGTGGTGTGCTCCTCATGATCACTGGGGGTCGTTCTGTCGACGTGTCCCAGCGTGTGCCCGCGGCGAAGGGCGGGCCAGAGAAGGATCAACCGTAGGCGACGGCTTCCTGGGACCGGCAGTACCAGCCAGTTCCGGTCACGGGCGCACGGCGGCGGGGCTCGCCGACCAGGTGGCCAGGAACCGCAGCGCCTCGTGGGCGGGTGTGCCGGGCTGCGCGGTGTAGACGAAGACGGTCTGGTCCGGGTCGTCGCCCACGACGAGGCTCTGGAAGTCCAGCGTCATCGTGCCGGCCACCGGGTGCCGGAAGGTCTTCTGCCCCGCGGCCCGGGTCCGCACCCGGTGGTCCGACCACCAGCGGCGGAAGTCGGCGTCGGCGTCGGCGAGTTCCTGCACCAGCGCCTTCAGCCGCGGATCCTGCGGGTCGCGCGCCGCGCCCATGCGGAGGTAGGCGACGCACTCGCGGGCGACGGTCCGCCAGTCCGCGTAGAGCTCGCGGAAGGCCGGGTCCAGGAACGCCATGCGCACCAGGTTGCGTTGCGGTTCCGGAACGGCGGCGAAGTCGGCGATCAGCGCCGCGCCCAGCGGGTTCCAGCCCAGGACGTCCAGCCGGTGGCTCAGCAGCAGGGCCGGGTACTCCTGCAGCCCGTCGAGCAGGGTCTGCGTCTGCGGCCGGATGCGCGGAGGCGCGGAGGCGGACGGTTCTGCGCCGGCCGCGGCGACCCGCAGCAGGTAGTCGCGCTCGTCGGGCCGCAGGCGCAGCGCCCGCGCGAGCGACTCCAGCACCGCCGTCGAGACGTGCACCGTACGGCCCTGCTCCAGGCGCACCACGTAGTCCACGCTCACGTTGGCCAGCTGCGCCAGCTCCTCCCGCCGGAGTCCCGGCACCCGGCGGTGCCGCCCGTCGTCCGGCAGGCCCACGTCTCCGGGGTTCACCCGGGAACGGCACGCCCGCAGGAAGTCACCCAGCGTGGTGTTCGAAGCGTTCCGCTGACTCATACGTCGATTATCGACGCTGCGCGTCCATACCGGGGCGTCCCCGGCCGCAGGCCTTCGTGCGGAGTCCCGGGCGGGTCCGCCGGGCGGGTCCTTCTCAGGCTGTGTCCACGCGGCCTGGGCGGCCTGGGCGGCGGTGAGCGTGAGGCAGCCGTCGACCCAGGGCCGTGCGCGCGACCCCGGCGAACAGCACCGCGGCGTCGTCCCGCCCGAAGCGCCCGTCGACGGCGCGGACCCGGTCGAGCGAGGCGTTGCCGCGGCTGACGTGGTCGGTGGGGACACCGTCGCCGGACCCGGGTGGTGCCGCCCAGGCGCTCCGCGGCACCCGCCGTGGAGGGCACCAGCGGCACCCGTTCCAGGTAGGCACGCCCCGAGGCGCGACCGGTCCGAGGTCCTGCGGTGCCAGGACGGACGGGGCCGTCCTGGCGAGCTCCCGGCCCGGGCCGGTTCAGCAACGGAGTCGCCGTGCGTCCGTACTTCCGCAGGGTCGTGGGCGACGCACCACAGACGTATCGGGTGCGCCCTTACGTGCCGGGGCACGGTCCGGCGCCCGACCATGACGGCGCAGCCGGTGCCGGAGCGGCACCGGCTGCGCACGGTGGTCAGAAGGTCAGGCTCCAGCGGTCGAGGTAGCCGGGGTCGACGGTGAAGATGCCGGGGGTGTTGTCCGTGACCCGCAGCTTCCAGGTGCCGTTGGCGGGGACCGCCGAGGCGTCCACGGTGTACGTGGCGTGCACCTCGCCCTCGCCGGTGTCCCAGTACCACGGCTTCACCGGGATCTCCGTACCGTTCTCGGCGACCAGGGTGACGATCTGGCCGCCGACCCACGGGTGGACGAGGTCGATCGTCACCTTGAGGTCGCTGGACGCCTGGCCCTTGCGGCCGGTCACGATCAGCGGCGACTCGATCGTCTTCCAGTTGGGGATGTCGTAGCGGGCGGGGTTGACGAAGAAGCGCCCGCCGGAGGCCAGGACGGGCCAGTCGATTCGCACCGTGCGCTTGGCCTTGTGCTGCGCGGTGTTCTCGACGGTGATGGCCGTCTTGTAGGTGCCGGCCTTCTTCGGCGTGCCGCTGATCAGGCCGGTGCGCGCGTTGATGGACAGGCCCTTGGGCAGCTTGTGCGCGGAGTAGACCAGCCGCCCGGGGCTGGAGCCCACCGCCTCGATCTGACGGGTCATCGGCTGACCGACGGCCACGGGGCGGGTGGAGGGGGTCACGAGGGCGATGTGGTTGACGTAGCGGGCGCCGACGTTGACCGCCGCCCAGGCGTTGCCGACGGCCTCGTAGGTGTCGCTGCCCTGCCCGAACAGGTCGGCGGCCGCCTGGAGGGTGGCGGTGCGGGCCCCGGCGTAGTCGGTGCTGCTGGTCATGTAGGTGGTCAGCGCCCGGTACCAGATGTCGGTCGCGTTGTCCCGGCCGATGCCGGCGACCGGCAGGCCGTCGAAGGTGGGGCTGTCGTAGGCGACGCCGTTGATGGTCTTCTTCCCGCTGCCCTCGGAGAGGAGGTAGAAGAAGTGGTTCGCCGGGCCGGAGCTGTGGTGGACGTCCTCCTTCTTCAGCTGCGGCGTCCAGTAGTCCAGCGACGTGCCCTTGACGGGATCGGCGTCCTTGGACGGCTGGTCCATGTAGCGCAGCGGCTTGCCGGTGCCGCGGACGTCGGCGAGTTCGCCCATCATGTAGTCGGGGACGTCGGCGGGGTTGTCGGCGGCGAACTCCACGGCCGTGGCCATGATGTCGCTGGTCGCCTCGTTGAGGCCGCCGGACTCCCCGGTGTAGGTGAGGTTGGCGGTGGCGAAGGTGACGCCGTGCGTCATCTCATGGGCGGCGATGTCGAGTTCGGTGAGCGGGTGCTCGTTGCCGCGGCCGTCGCCGTACGTCATGCAGAAGCAGCCGTCGTCCCAGAAGGCGTTGGCGTACGAGTCGCCGTAGTGGACGCGGGAGAACGCCCCGACACCGTTGTCGGCGATGCCGTTGCGGCCGAAGCGGCCCTTGTAGAAGTCCCAGGTCTCGCGCTGGCCGTAGGCGGCGTCCACGGCGGCGGTCTGGCGGTCGGAGAGCGTGCCGTCGCCCCAGACGTCGTCGTCGTCGGTGACCAGGTTGCCGATGCCGCCCACGCCGGTCAGGTCGTACGTCTTGTGCCCGCCGCGCTCCGGGTCGGTCAGCTCGTAGACGCCGCCGTTGTTCACGGTGCCGATCTGCACCTGGCCGCTGTACTGGCTGTTGCCGGTGCCCGAGCGGATCTCCTCGACGCTCTGGAGCTCCTTGCCGGTCGCGGCGTCGGTGACGACGTTCAGCCGGCTCGGGGTCCCGTCCTTCTGGGTGCCGGTGACGGAGGACTGCCAGGCGAGGGTGGGCTTGCCGTCGCCGAGGAAGACGACCAGGCGGGGGGCGCCGTCCGCGGCGGGGTCCTGGGTCCGCTCGCTCTTGGCGGCGGAGAGGGCGGACTTCTTCGCCTTCGCGGCGCTGACGGCGGCCTTCGTCGTCGGCACCGTGACCCGGGCCGCCGACGCCTTGCTGACGGTGCGTCCGCCCGCCCGCTCGTGGACCACCAGATCGCCGCCGACGACCGGGAGCCCGGCGTAGGTGCGCTCGTAACGGGTGTGCACCGTACCGTCGGCGTCCTTGATGACGTCCTTGGGTATCAGCGCTTCCTTGTCGCCCAGCTGGAGGGCGCGGGCGGTGGCGGTACGCCCGTCGGACGCGGCCTTGAGCAGCTGCTTGCGCTGCGCGGCGGAAAGGGCGACGGAGCGCGCCCCGGGCCGGGACTCCGCGACGATCTTGCGCGGTGCCGTCCCGTCGCCCTCGGACACGGCGGCTGCGCCGGTGGCCGGGAGGAGGGGGGTCAGCAGTGCGGCCAGGGTCACGGCGGCGGTCGCCGCGACGCGGCCGCGTGCTCCGCGCGCACGGCGGGTGGGAGAGGGATTCGGCGGTGAACTGGCGCCCGTGACAGCGGGATGGTTCGTCACTCGTGGAGCTCCTTGTGCCCGGCCGCGTGAACGGCCGTCGGGGACGGGAACATTGGAGGCCCTTGATGCCTCCGCGAGATGACGTGCGAGTGATGCTCGCGCGACGTGGGGGATCGTTTCAGCATGGTCGTCCACTGTCATCACTGCGGAGATCATTGTCCGAAAGTCGGTCAGCCGCTCACCGTGGGAGCGGTCCCACGGCGAGCCGACCACGTGCGGATTTACGGTGCGGCAACAGTGAAGTGACGATGCCGAGCGAATAGTTCCAGCCACGGTGGCGGACAGGCCACACCGTCCGGATGATGCGGATCTGCGGACCTTTTCCCTGATCAGTGCGGGGCCGCCGAGGCCGCCATCGGCATCCGGCGGCTCAACTCGACGGTGCCGCCGAAAATTTCGAGCCAGCTCCCCGCGGGCTGCGGCCCGGGGCGGGGCGGGGCGGGGCGGCTACTCCTCCTCGGCGGCCGGGACGGCGTAGCCCGGCACGGACGGCCAGCGGACGGTCAGCACCGTCGAGTCCTCCTCCGCCACCCACGAGTGGTCCACGCCCTTGCCCCAGACGACGTAGTCCCCCTGACGCGCCAGCACCACGGACCGCCCGGGGAAGTCGACCCGGAACCGCCCGCTGACGAGGACCTGCAGCGCCGTCCGCTCCTCCCCGCGCACCCACTCCCCGCGCTCGTCCCCCGCCGGATGGACGCCCCACTTGATCTCCACGGCGTCACTGTGCCGGGGGTCGCCCGCCTCCTTGAAGTGCCCCAGCAGCCACCCCTTGTCGAGCGGCGCGTCCTCACCGGCATTGCCCACGTAAACGCTGTCGTCCATGGCCGGGACGCTAACACCGCGGCGCGACCGTCCTCGGCGCCCGGCGGCGTGCGTGCCTCAGTCCGCCTCGCGGGGTTCGCCCATCGCCATCTCGGCCGTCACGGCCCACCGTTCGTGGCCCCGCCAGGCGCCGTCCAGGTACTGGAAGCGCGGGGAGTACCCCTCGCGCTCGAAGCCCAGCCGCTCCACCAGCCTGATCGACGCCACGTTCGCGGGCTGGATGTTGGCCTCCAGCCGGTGCAGGCCGAGGTCACCGAAGGCGTAGGCCATCACGAGCCGGAGCCCCTCCGTCATGTAGCCGCGACCCGCGGTCGACGCGTACGCGACGTAGCCGAGGGCACCACTCTGAATGGTGCCCCTGACGATGTTGTTGATGTTGACCCCGCCGACGATGGCGCCGGTCCCGGGGAGGCAGATCACGAATCCCTCGTGCGTCGGGTGGTCGAAGCGCCCGACCCAGGCGCGGAAGGACTCGGGGGTGTGCTCCCACGCGGGCACCCAGGGCGCGTGCAGTGCGGCGCTCTCCCGGGAGAGCGCGCCGATCTCTTCGTGGTCCCGTGCGGTGATCCGCCGGATGGCCACCCGGGGGCCGTGCGCGAGGAAGGTGTCGTCAGCCATCGCGCGATCGTAGTGCCGCCGGCCCCCGTGGTACCGCTTCCCGACGAACGGCGTTCACCCGCGGGCCATCTGTGCGTGGACGTCAGCGGTGGGCGCCGAAGCGCCGGCCGGCCGCCGGTCTGCCGGTGTCGCCGTCGCCGTCTCCGGGGGAGGCACCTTCACGTTCGGAGGGATTCACCGGGCCGCAGGTACCGGTACCCGTGGTCGGTCTGTTCCGCGAGCCAGCCGTTGACGCTGCCGAGTCCCCGCTCGTTGATCTGGCCGTCGTGGATCCCGAAGGCCCGGCGCGGTGCGACCGCGTTGACGAAGTCGATCGCCTCGGTCGTCTTCAGCCAGGAGGCCTGGAGCGGAACCATGAGGGTCTCGATCGGCTGCCCGGGCACGTGCAGGGCGTCACCGGGGTGGTAGACGGCGTCGTCGATGACGTAACCGAGGTTGGCGCAGGCGGGCCGGCCCGCGTGGACGGGCGCGTGACGGCCGCCGACCGCGCGCACGCGGAAACCCGCGGCGGTGAACTCCGAACCGGGGGTGACGCGGATCGCCTCCAGCCGAGGGACGTCCGCGTCGGCGGGAACGTGGACCGGTACGCCGAGCCCGGCCAGGCGCAGGACGTCGACGTGGTCGATGTGCTCGTGCGTCACGAGTACGGCGTCCGCCCCGGTCAGCGCGGCCGGCTCGCTCCACGTCCCGGGGTCGACGACGAGCACGCGCCCCTCGTGCTCGATGCGCACGCAGGCGTGGGTGTACTTGGTGATCCCCATGGCCCGAACGTAGCGGAGCCCGGACGGCCGTGTGGTTGGATCGCACCGCACCGCATCCGCGCAGCCGCCGGGAGGGCACGATGGGGACCCGCGCCGTTCTCTTCGCCTTGGACGAAACCGACTCCGCACGCATTCTGGCCTGCGAGGACGACGACGCGCTGGCCGCGGTCGTCGAGGAGATCGAGGAGCGCTGGGACAGCGACCACCTGTGCGAACTCGACTCGTCCTGGGACGCGTTGCACCGGTGCTTCACGGACGGTGACCTGAGCTTCGACAACGGCGAGTTCCCCCTGTCGCACGTCATCCTCGGCGGGGAACCGCTCCACGAAGAGGACGACTACATCGTCTGCCACGTCACCGCGGACCAGGTTCCCGAGGTCGCGGCGGCCCTGGAGCCGCTGGACGCCGTATGGGTGCGCGAGCGCTTCGCCACGCTCACCTTCGAGGCCTACCAGGGCACCGGCGACGCGGAGGACCTGGCCTACACCGAGGCGTTCCTGCCCGGGCTGAAGGACTTCTACCGGGCGGCGGCACGGGCGGGCCGTGCCGTGATCTTCACCGTCGACCAGTAGGCGTCGAGGAGCGGGCGGGGCGGGCTGGGCGACCGGTGCGTCAGACCCCCTCGGCCAGGCGCCGCGCGGCGGTCCGCGCGCCGTCGGTGCGGACGGTGCCGGCGACGGACCGGGCCCGGTCGGCCACCTCCGGGGCGAGGGCGGCGCGGAGCGCCGTGCGCAGCCGGTCCGCTGCGGGGGCGCCGGCGGGATGGGCGCTGCCGATGCCGAGCCGGGCGACGCGGCCGGCGAAGTAGAACTGGTCGAACATCTGCGGGAGGACGACCTGCGGTGTCCCCGCGGCCGTCGCCGCGGTGGTCGTGCCGGCGCCGCCGTGGTGCAGCACCGCGGCGACGCGCGGGAAGAGCGCCCGCTGGTTCACCTCGCCGATCGTCAGGCAGTCGGGACCGTCGTCCGCGGGCGCAAGATCGGCCCAGCCCCGGGACACGACGACGCGTCGTCCGAGCGCGCGGGCGGTGCCGATCACCGTGCCGGCGACGCCGTCCGGTGCGCGCACGCTGCCGAAGCCGCAGTAGACGGGTGGCTCCCCGGAGTCCAGGAACGCCTCCACCTCGGGGGACAGCGGCCGGTCGTCCGGGAGCAGCCAGGCGCCCGTCTGGAGCACGTCGAGTGATGCGGACGGCTGGGGCCAGGGGGCCAGCACCGGGTCCGCTGCGAGCCACGGGGAGGCGGTGAAGATGTGGGCGCGCACGTCCTCGGCCGGCGGCAGTCCGGCGGCGGCGCGGCGGGCGTTGAGGGGGCCGGCCCACAGGGCGTTCCAGCGTGCGGCGTCCTCGGCCCAGAGTGCGCGGTGTTCGGCGTTCCCGGCCGCGGGTCGCTGCCCGAGCATGCCGAAGACGGGCGGTGCGTGCCGCTCGGAGGGCAAGGTGATGGGGGCGAACGCCGCGTACACGTAGCCGATGCCCCGCTGTTCGGCCACCGAGCGGGCGGCGACGGCCAGGGCCCCGCCCGCCACGACTGCGTCGCAGCCCTCGGCGGCCGCGCCCACGGCCTCGAACTGCGCGGCGACCGTGCCCTCGATCATCAGGCGCCGTTGCTCCGGGGTCGGAATGGTTCCGGCACTCTGCTTCGCGGTACCGCGCAGTGCGGGTCCGACGGGCACGTACGTGATTCCCAGGGACCCGGCCCACTCACGGAAATCGGGAGGCGCGCACACCACCGCCTCATGCCCCATGGCCTTCAATTCGACCGCCAGCGCGACCAGCGGCTGGACTTCGCCGCGTGTCCCGATCGTGGACAACAGAAAACGCATCTCGCTCCCGTCCTGCGCCATTCCCCGGCGCGTGAGGAGCGATTTTCGCCCCCTATGGGGGCCTTGCGGCAAGGCCCCCCGTGCGCTATACGGTGGAAATGCGGGAAGGGGACGCCGGGCGTGCCGGATTTCATCGAGTCCGCCCGCACGGCGGATTGCGCCGCACCCTCCCGGCGACCTCGGAACCCATCGCGACCGCGTGCCGCGCGATCCCCGCCTGAAACGTTCTCATCTCATGCCCCGCACCCGCCGCGGAGGTCCGGCGCAGGCCGTCGACACGCCCGCTCCTGACGGCCGTGCAGGCCTCCCCCATCACACCCGTCGAGGTTCGCGCCCGCCGGGATCTTGCCCCCAACCGGGACCTCGCTGTAGCCTCCGCGAAGATTGAAACGGTTCAATGTACGATTCGATCAGCAGCGCGGTGCATCTCGGCACTGATCACTCCGGGATGAAAGGCACCTCCACCTCTCACTCCGGGGAGCTACGGAACCATGCACGACGACAGCAACCGCCCCGAGGCCGGCGGGGTTTCCCGTCGCAGCCTCCTCATCGCCACCGCCGTCGCGGGAACCGCGGCGGCGGTGGCCCCCGCACTGCCCGCTGCCGCCGCCGAGGCGCGGACCGGGACCGGGACCGCGGACGCGGGCGGCGCGGCGGGCGCGTTCGCCGAGCCGGGGAGCGCGGTGCGGCCGAAGTTCCGCTGGTGGTGGCCGGACGGGCTGGTGGACCCCGACGAGATCAGACGCGAGGTCGACCAGATCGCCGACGCCGGGTTCGGCGGCGCCGAGATCGCCGCCGTCCACCACAGCGTGAAGGACACCTCCGTCCTGGACACCGAGCACCACGGCTGGGGCAGCCCCGCCTGGGTCGCCGGCGTCCATGCGGCCTTGGACCAGGCCCGCCGACGGGGCGTCACCATCGACCTCACCATCGGCCCCAGCTGGCCCGCGGCCGTCCCCGGGATCACCCCCGACAGCGACGCCGCGGTGCAGGAACTCGCCCTCGGCGTCGTCACCGTGGCCGCCGGGACGGCCTACTCGGGCCCTGTGCCGGCCCCCGCCGCGGCCCCCGCGTCCGGGGTCACCCGTCAGCGGCTGCTCGGCCTGCTGGCCACCCGGATCGCCCCCGAGAACGCCACCCGCAAGGAGACCGGCCTGGACCGCGCGAGCGTCCAGGACCTCACCGCGCACGTCGCCGACGGCGCTGTGGACTGGACCGCGCCCGGCGGGGGCGACTGGGTGCTCACCGCCTTCTGGCAGCGCGGCACCGGGCAGACCCCCGAGGGCGGTCCGCACACCTCGCCCACCGCGTACGTCGTGGACCACTTCAGCGCGGCCGGCACCGCCGCCGTCACCGGCTTCTGGGAACGGAACCTGCTCACCAAGGAGATCAGGGGCCTCCTCAAGAGCGCCGGCGGCGTCCTGTTCGAGGACTCCCTGGAGATCGAGACCAAGGCGCTGCCCTGGACCCCCGGGCTGCCCGCCGCCTTCGAGAAGCGCAACGGCTACCCGCTGCTGCCCGTCCTGCCCGTCATCGCGATGAGCGGCGGCAACCAGGTCTACGCCTACGACGCCGTCGCGACCCGCCAGATACGGCACGACTTCTGGGACACCGTCAGCGACCTGTACAACACCCACCACCTCACGGCGCTGCGCGACTGGGCGCACTCGCTGGGCCTGGGGATGCGCGCGCAGCCGTACGGCCTGCAGACCGACGCCATCCGGTCCGCCGCGCTGCTGGACATCCCCGAGGGAGAGTCGCTGGGCTTCAAGAACCTCGACGACTACCGCTGCCTGGCCGGCGGCCGGGACATGGCGGGCCACACGGTGCTGTCCTGCGAGGCCGGCGCCTACACCGGCTCCGCGTACAGCACCACGTGGGAGAAGTTCCTGCGCACCATGGGCGGCGCGTACGCGGCCGGCGTCAACCAGACCGTCGTGCACGGCTTCTCGTACGCCACGCTGCCCGGGGTGAAGTGGCCCGGCTACGCGGCCTTCACCCCCTACAACGGCACCGTCGGCTACGGCGAGTCCTGGGGCCCGCGGCACCCGACCTGGCGGCACGTCACCGACGTGTCCGGGTACCTGTCCCGGGTGCACCACGCCATGCAGCGCGGCACCTCCCGGATCGACGTCGCCGTCTTCCGGCAGACCGGCTACACCGCGACGGGGATCGGTGCGTCCTGGTTCACCTCGACGGGCGTGCCGCTCGGCTGGACCCACCAGTTCCTCAGCGGGCCCCTGCTGGACCTGCCGTCGGCGAAGGTCCGCGACGGCCGGCTGGCCCCCGACGGCCCCGCCTACCGGGCGCTGTTCGTCGAGGGCGACTTCTTCTCCGGCTCCGCGGTCACCCTCACCCTCGCGGACGCGCGCCACCTGCTGCGCCTGACACGGGCCGGGCTGCCGGTCGTCCTGCTCGGCGACTGGACGACGGTCACGACGCCCGGCGTGGAGGACGACTCGATCCTGACGCAACTCCGCGCTCTCGTCGTCGAGTTGCTGGCACAGCCGCGGGTCCGGCAGGTCACCGACAAGACGGCGGTGGGCCAGGCCCTCACGGACCTCGGTCTGGTGCCCGACGTGAGCTACGCCGTGCCCTCGACGCTGCTCACGATGCACCGCTTCGACGAGGGCGTCGACTGGTTCTACCTCGTCAACGGCAAGCACGCCGAGACCGTGAAGCCCCCCGTCGCCGCGATCGACCACGCCGTCACGGTCCGCCGCACCCGCTCGGGCGCGGTGCCGTACCTGCTGGACCCGTGGACGGGCGAGGCCCGGCCGCTGGCCCTGTACGCGCAGGACGGCGACCTGTTCACCTTCCGGGTGGCGCTGCAGCCGGCCGAGTCGATGGTCGTGGCCTTCGCACCGCCGGGCCGGTTCCACGGCAAGCCCGGCCGTACCCACGCCGTCACCACGGACGCGGACGACGTGCGTTTCGACGACGGCCGGCTCGTCCTGCGCGCCCGCGCGGCCGGCACCTACACCACGGCGCTGTCGCGCGGGGGTTCGGTCGGCACCGTGGTCGGGGAGGTGCCCGCGCCCCGGGAGCTCACCTCCTGGACCCTGGACGCGGAGGACTGGCGTCCCGGCGCGGACCCTGACCGCACGACCGTCGTCCGGCACCGGATCGCCCTCGACGCCCTGGCGCCGTGGAACGCCATCCCGGAGCTCACGGACGCCGCCGGCATCGGCCGCTACCGCGCCACCGTCGAACTCGACCGGTCCTGGAGCGGCGGCCTCGGCGCCCTGCTCGACCTCGGCGAGGTCACCGACACCTTCCGGGTCAGCGTCAACGGGCGGCCGGCACCGGTCACCAGCCACATCAACCCCGTGGTGGACCTCGGTGGGCTGCTCCGCCGCGGCAGCAACACGATCGAGGTCGAGGTGGCCACGCCGCTGCTCAACCGGCTGCGCGTCAGCGACCCGTCCGTATACGGCGGTGCCGCCTCGCAGCGCACCGGGCTCGTCGGGCCGGTGCGGCTGGTCCCGTACGCCCAGGCCGTGGTGGGCCGGGACTGACGGGTCCCGGTCCCGTCCCCGGGGTTCCCTGCCGGCCGGCGCACGACCGGCGGGGCCCCCGGGCACCTGGTTCAATGGCCGCGGAGGTGAGGGAAGGACCATGGTGTCCACCGACCGGCTGCTCGCGTTCGCGGCGATGTCCCTGCTCGTCATCGTCATCCCCGGGCCCAGCGTGCTCTTCGTCATCGGCCGCGCCCTGGCGCACGGTCGCCGCACCGCTCTCGCGTCGGTGCTGGGCAACTTCATCGGCTCGTACCTTCTGGTGGTGGCCGTGGCGTTCGGCCTGGGCTCGCTGATCGAGCGGTCCCTGACGCTCTACCTGGTGGTGAAACTGGCCGGGGCCGCCTACCTCGTCTTCCTCGGCGTGAAGGCGTTCCGGCACCGCCGGGAGCTCACGGTCGGCGCGATGGGCGGCGGCCCGGAGCGGCCCGTCCGCGGCGACCTGCGGACCGTCGCGGACGGCCTCGCGGTCGGGGTCACCAACCCCAAGGGCATCGTCTTCTTCGCCGCCGTTCTCCCCCAGTTCGTGGACCACTCCGCCGGGTCGCTGCCCGCGCAGATGCTGCTCCTCGGCCTCGTCCCCATCGGCATCGGCCTCGTCAGCGACACCCTGTGGGGCCTGACCGCCTCCGCCGCCCGCGTCTGGCTGGGCCGCTCCGACCGCCGCCTGTCCGCGATCGGCGGCGCCGGCGGGCTGGCGATGATCGGCCTCGGCGTGACGGTGGCCGCGACAGGGCGCGCGGACTGACGGGCCGGTGCCCGGCCCGTTCAGATGTGAGCCCTGATCTGCCGGACGGGGTGGCCGAGCGCTTCACCGACGGCGGCCAGTTCGTCGTCGCCGAACCAGTCACGGCGGGGGTTCCACACGGCGATCTCGAAGCGCGCGAACCCGCACGGCCAGTCGTAGTGCAGTTCGTCCAGCACCGTGGCACCCCCGCAGCACGGGACGTCGACCGACAGCGTCACGAAGCCCTCGTCCCGGTGCGCGTCCAACACGGCCGACCACCAGGCGGTGTCGACGGGGCCACCGCACAACGGGCAGCCGATGGCGACCAGATTGCCGCCGCACTCGACCGGCGTGATGGTGTCGTACCGACTGACCTCGATCTCGATGTCCGCACCGTCGGGATCCCCGGGTTCCAGCGAGGCGACGAGGGCGGCGACACGCTCTGCCGCGTCACGGTCGGGCTGCCATCGGGGGTCGGTCGGTATGACCGACAGGACGTCGTCGCTCACGGCTGTCGCTGCCTGCTTCCGGGCTCACGGGATCCGGTGGGGGAACGCGTGAACGCTATCGGCCGCCCCTGACACAACCACGTTGCCCCGGTCCGGCGCCGTGGACCAGAATCCGCCCCATGACCTCCGCAATGCGCCACATCACGATCGACTGCGCCGACGCCCACCGTCTGGCGAGCTTCTGGTCCCTCGTCCTGGACCGTCCGCTCCACGAGGACGACAAGCCCGGTGACGAGGAGGCGCTGATCGAGGTCGACGGCGGCCCCGGCATCCTCTTCGTGACCGTTCCTGACCCCAAGACCGTCAAGAACCGCGTGCACCTGGACGTCCAGCCGCAGGACCGCACCCGGGACGAGGAGGTCGAGCGCCTCCTCCTGCTCGGCGCGACGCAGGTCGACGACCGGCGCCGCCCCGACGGCACGGGCTGGGTGGTGCTCGCCGACCCGGAGGGCAACGAGTTCTGCGTGGAGCGCAGCGCGGTGGAACGCGCGGGCTGAGCCGGCCGGCGTTTCGGCCATCACCGCCTCGCGCGGAGTGCCGGTGCGCCAAGGGTCGGTGTACGGCACGAACGCCGTGCCCCCGACGTGACAACGCCCCCATGACGGCTGAAAGCGGCCCGGTCGTCGGGCCCCTCCTGTTCGTTGGACCCGGTGGAACGGCCATTGCCCGGCCCGCCCGTCACCCACGCGACAGGAGTGTTCCGTTGGCCTACACGAGCCGGACAGCATGGGACGAGCACTACACCGCGGGGCGGGATTTCCGTGGGCTCACCGCAACGGAACGCGACCTGCTCGCCGAGCACGTTCCGGCCGTGAGCGGGTCGCGCGCGCTGGACGTGGGCTGCGGCACCGGGGAGCTGACCCTGCACCTGGCGGGGCTCGGGTACGCGGTGGACGGCGTCGACTTCACAGAGAGCGCCCTGGAGCGGGCCGCACAGCGTGCGTACGCCTCGGACGGCGTGCGGTGGTTGTGCGGCGACGTCGAGCGCGAGGTCCCCGCCGAGCTGGACGAAGCCGGCTACGACCTCATCACGCTGCGCCTGGTGGTCGCGTTCCTCCGTGATCGTTCCCGCGTACTGCGCCGTCTCGCCGCCCGCCTCCGCACCGGGGGTGCCCTCGTGGTGATCACGCCCCTGGCCGCGAACACCCCGGAGGAGCGGAGGAGCATCGCCCTGGACGAGGACGAGATCGGCGTCCTCGTCGAGGGGTGGGCCTCGGTGGACCGCTTCGACGCCGAGGGGCTCGCCGTGCTCGTGCTGCGCGATCCGCGCCCGGTGTTCACGGCGGTGGAGAAGGCGGGCGAACCGGACGCGGCAGCGGTCGCCGGTGCGTGCGTGGTCGTCACGGACGGCTGCGGCCGCGTGCTCCTGGGGCGTTCCGCCGAGGGCATGTGGGAACTGCCCGGCGGCCGCGTCGAACCGGGCGAGACCTTCCCGGAGACCGCGGTACGGGAACTGGCCGAGGAGACCGGCCTGTCCTGCGGGACGCAGGACGTCCATCTGGTGGCGATCCTCCACGACGACCGCGGCGGCGTCCGCCGCCTCTCCGCCGTCGTTCGGGCCGTCTCCTGGTCCGGCGAACCCACCGTGCGCGAGCCGGACCGCTTCCTGCGGTGGGAGTGGCACGAGCTGCACGCCCTCGCCGCGCTCGGGCCTGTCTTCGCGCCGTCCGCACAGGCCCTCGCCACCGTATGGCCCGGCGTCGTGCCGGACCAGCCGTCCACGACGACCTATGAGACGGCCGGCCGGCAACCCCCGGTCGAGGGCGAACCGGCACCGGCGGCGCGGTTGCGCGAGCGCATGGCCGACGACGTGGTCCGTGGGGGCTGGGCCCCCTCGCCCGCGGTCCAGGAGGCCCTCCGGTCCGTGCCGCGGCACAGGTACGTCCCCGAGAGCCCGCCGGCCACCGCGTACGACCACGATCTCGCCGTCGTCACCCGGCGCACGGCGAGCGGGGAGTCCGTCAGCTCCGTCTCCGCGCCGTGGCTGCAGGCCGACATGCTCGAGAAGATGCGTCTGGAGCCGGGCATGACGGTGTTCGAGGCCGGATCCGGGGGGTACAACGCGGAACTCATCGCCCACGTCGTCGGTCCGGCAGGAAGGGTCGTCACGGTCGACGTCGACCCGTACGTGGTCCGTCGCACCAGGCGCCTCACCGCGGAGGCAGGGAGCGGCCGCGTCACCGTCGTACTCGGCGACGGCGGGCACGGGGCGCCGGGTCACGTCCCGCGGGGCGGTTTCGACGCGAGTGTGATCACCTACCGGACCTGGGACGTCTCCCCCGAGTGGGTCCGTCAGCTCGCCGACGGGCGGTACCTCGTCCTGCCTCTGGAGATCCACGGCTACACCCGCGCCATCGCCCTCCAGAAGGAGGGTGAGGTGCTGCGCTCCCGCGGATGGACGTACTGCGGATTCGTCCGCGACCGCGGGGCCGCGGCACGGACCCTTCCGGTGGTCGACCTTGCCGGCGCCGGGCTGCAGCTGCGCTTCGGGGACGGCACCGTGCCGGACACGGCCGGCGTCGGGGAGACGCTGCGCGGCGGGCGTCATGAGTTGAGGACCGGCGTCACCGTCGCGGCCGAGGAGTCCCTGGAGACGCTTGAGCTGTTCGCGGCCACCACGTTGCCCGGCTTCTGCCGCCTGGTGCGGGGCGGTTCACGGGGTCCAGGGCGCGTGGCCCTTCCCAGGAGCGGGGACGCCGCCGCCGTGGTGGCGGATGGCTCCCTCGCCCATCTCACCCACGCCGAGGTCCCGGGCGGGCCGGAGGCCCGGGGGCGGCGCCTGGAACTCGTCGTCCACGCCTACGGCGCGGCCGGGCCCCTGTCGGCCGAGCGCCTGGTCGTGTGCCTGCGCGCCTGGGACCGGCACGTCCGCGGCACGGGGTATCCGGCCCTGTCCGTCCACCCCGCGGGCACCCCGGACCACGAACTCCCGGCGGGACACGTGATCGACAAGGTCTTCACCCGCCTGGTCCTCCGGTGGCCGGGCGCCGCCGCGGATGCCTGATCCGGCCCCTCACCCCGCCACGGCCGCCCGCGCGAAGTGGTCGTGGTCGTCGAGGACTTCGGTGATGACGTGCCGGTTGACCTCGGCGCGGGCCGGGTCGGTGGTGAGGGTGTCGGCGAGCACGAGCAGTGACTTCCACAGGGCCCAGCCGCGGGCGCGGGCCCAGGTGGCGGGGTCCTGGCGGACCGTGCGGCGGAACGCCTCGCGACCGGAGCCGGAGAACATGGTCCAGGCGATGACCAGGTCGCAGGCGGGGTCGCCGACGCCGGAGGTGCCGAAGTCGATGACGGCGGCGAGTTCGCCGCCGCGGACGAGGAGGTTGCCGGAGGCGATGTCGCCGTGGAACCAGACGGGTCGGCCGTGCCACTCGGCGGCGAGGGCGGCGTCCCAGACGGCGCGGGCCCGGGCGGTGTCGACGTGGCCGTCGAGGAGAGCCAGGCAGCGGCGGGTTTCCTGGTCGTAGTGGGCGGGCGACGCGCCCCGGTACCAGCTGTGCGGGCCGGCGGACGGGCCGCCGGTGGGGTCGCAGCCCTGGAGCGCGAGGAGGAACTCGCCGAGGTCCACGGCGAACCGGGTGAGGTCGGCGATGCGTTCGGGCGCGGCGGTCTCGCCGGGCAGCCAGCCGCGTACGGACCAGGGGAAGGGGTAGCCCTCGCCCGGGGCGCCCATGCCGAGGACGGACGGGACGGCGACGGGGAGCGAGGGCGCGAGCCGGGGCAGCCACTCGTTCTCCTTGGCCACCGCGGGGACGTAGCCTTCGGCGGTGGGCAGACGGACCGTCATGGCGTGCCCGAGGCGGTAGGTGCGGTTGTCCCAGCCGTCGGCCTCCACCGGGGTGACGGGCAGGTGGCCCCATTGCGGGAACTGCGCCGCGAGCAGGCGCTTGACCAGTGACGCGTCGATTCCGGCGCGGCCGTCGGGCGGGGTCGTGATCATCCCGCGATGATCACCCGTCGTGTCCGCCCGCGGCAACGGGTTATCGGGGACGTGGGGCGCCGGCGGGCCGGGAGGGGGGTGGCCCGGCCCGCCGGCGGAGCGGAGTGTGGTCCGCTACGGGGTGATGGTCCAGTTCTCGATGTAGCCGGTGTCGAGCGCGACGGCGTCGCGGACGCGGAGCTTCCAGGTGCCGTCGATCGTCTCGGCGGAGGCGTCGACCGTGAAGGTCTGGTCGACGTTGTCGGCGGACCCGCCGGTCTGGTTGAGCAGCGGGTAGGTGCGGCCGCTGGGCCCGACCAGGTCGACGACGAGGTCGCCGCGCCAGGTGTGGACGATCTTCACGTGGACCTGGGTGACGGCGGAGGCGTGGCCGCCGCGGCCCGTCACGGTGATCGGCGACTCGACGGCGGCCCCGGCGTCGGGGATGTCGACGCGGGTGCTGTTGCCGTAGACGTAGGCGACCGTCCAGGTGAACTCGGTGGAGGCGGTGTCGCCGGTGCTGTCGGTGACGGTGACCGTGACCTCGTGGGTGCCGGTGGAGTCCGGGGTGCCGGAGATCAGGCCGGTGTCCCGGTCGATGCCCACGCCGTCGGGCAGCCCGGTGGCCTCGTACTCCAGGGTGGCGCCGGCGTTGCTGGTGGTCGCCTCGACCTGCAGGGAGACCGTCTGGCCGACGCCGCTGATCTGGTCGCCGGGCGGGATCAGGTCGATGCCGTCGACGATGCGGCGGCCGACGTTGACGGCCGCCCAGGTGTTGGCGACGGTGATGTACGTCGGGCTGTAGGCGCCGAAGAGGTCGGCCGCGGCCTGGAGGGTCGCGGTGCGGGCTCCGGCGTAGTCGGTGGTCGAGGTCATGTACGTGGTCAGTGCCCGGTACCAGATCGCGGCGGCGTTGGCGGCTCCGATGCCGGGGACCGGGACGCCGTCGTAGGTGGGGCTGTCGTAGGCCACGCCGTTGACGGTCTTCGGGCCGCTGCCCTCGGCGAGCAGGTAGAAGAAGTGGTTGGCCGGGCCCGACGAGTAGTGGACGTCGACGCCGCCGAGCGAGGACGACCAGTAGTCGCGCGAGTCGCCGTCCTTGGAGGGCTTGTCCATGTAGCGCAGCGGGGTGCCGTCGCCGTTGATGTCGATCTCTTCGCCGATGAGGTAGTCGGGGGTGTCGGCGGCGAGGTCCGCGTGGAACTCGACCATGGTGCCGAAGATGTCGGAGGTGGCCTCGTTCAGGCCGCCGGACTCACCGCTGTAGTTGAGGTCGGCGGTGGCGCTGGTGACGCCGTGGCTCATCTCGTGCCCGGCCACGTCGATGGCGGTGAGGGGGTGGGTGTTTTCCGAGCCGTCGCCGTAGGTCATGCAGCGGCAGGTGTCACTCCAGTAGGCGTTGACGTAGTTGCTGCCGTAGTGGCTGCGGCTGTAGCGCCCGTCGCCGTCGTTGTAGATGCCGTTGCGGCCGAAGGTGTCCTGGTAGTAGTCCCAGGTGGCGCCGGCGCCGAAGTGGGCGTCCACGCCCGCGGACTGGCGGTTGGCGACGGTGCCATCGCCCCAGACGTCGTCGGCGTCGGTGAAGAGGGTGCCGGTGCCGGAGGAAGTCGTGTTGTTCAGGTCGGTGGTGTAGTGGCCGCCCCGGGTGCCGTCGCGGAGCTCGTAGGCACCGCCGGCCTCGGTGGTGCCGAGGGGGACGGTGCCGACGAAGGCGCCGGTGCCGGTGCCGGTCTTGACGCCTTCGGAGCGGGAGAGCTCCTTGCCCGTGCGGGCGTCGGTGACGACGTGCAGTTCGCTGGGGGTGCCGTCGGCCTGGGTGGCGGTGACGACGGTCTCCCAGGCCAGTGCCGGCCTGCCGGTCGCGGCCCAGACGACGAGCCGCGGCTCCCCGGCCGCGCGGGGCTTTCCGGTCCGTGGCGCGGCGGCGAGGGCCTTCTTCCCGGCGGTGGCCGCCGGGACCGCGGGCCGTATGCCGGGCACGGACAGCGTCGTGTCGGTGGCGCGGTCCTGGGTCAGCCGGTTGCCGTCGCGGTGGACGACGAGGTCGCCGCCGAGCACGGGGAGTCCGGCGTAGGTGCGTTCGTACCGCGTGTGCACGGTGCCGTCGGCGTCCTTGGCGACGTCCTTGACGACGAGTCTTTCCTGCTGCCCGAGGCGCAGCGCCTTGGCGGTCGCGGGCGCCGCGGAGCCGGCCTCGCGGATCAGCGTGGCGCGGGCGGACGGGGACAGGCGCGCGGGGAACGCGCCGGTGTGGGGGGATGCGACGATCGTCGTGCTGCCCCGTCCCTGGCCTGTGGCGAGCGCCGGGCCTGAGGGAAGGGCCGCGCCGAGCAGTGCGGCGGCGGCGGTCAGGGCGACGGCGGTCGCCCTGGCGTGACGGGGCAGGGTGCGTAAGTGGGACAAGGAGTTCTCCTCCTGCGGCGGTCGGCTGACGGTGGCCGTGCGGACCCGCTGGCGGGGTGGGCCGGGCGGGGCGGAGCTCGCAGTGCGGGATGGCGCCGTCCGTGTGCGGGTGTGGACACAGCGTGACATCGGGATCACATCATTGTCATGGCGGCAACAAATCTTGTCCGAAATCGATCAGCGTTCCGCCCGCTCCCCGGACAGCGGCGGGCGCGCGCCCCGGCGACGTGGTCTCCAGTTGCCCGCGGTCGGCCAGCCGGATCAGGATCGGGTACATCGACCCGGCC